>NZ_JBEXKC010000014.1:0-130151 GCF_040609475.1 Streptomyces sp. NPDC004667
ACGGCGCGGCGGCGCGTCCCGGCCGCCGCGGCGCGGCCGCGGCCAAGGTCGCCGCGCCCAAGGTCGTCGCCCTCGGCGGCGGCATGGGCCTGTCGGCCTCCCTCGCGGCCCTGCGCCGGATCACCGGTGACGGCGAGCTCACCGCCGTGGTCACCGTCGCCGACGACGGCGGCTCCAGCGGCCGGCTCCGGGAGGAGCTGGGCGTGCTGCCCCCCGGCGACCTGCGCAAGGCGCTGGCCGCGCTGTGCGGGGACGACGACTGGGGCCAGACCTGGGCGCGCGTGATCCAGCACCGGTTCCAGTCGGCCGGCGATCTCCACGAGCACGCCGTCGGCAACCTGCTGATCGTCGCCCTGTGGGAGCAGCTCGGCGACCCCGTCCAGGCCCTCGACCTGGTCGGGAGGCTGCTGGGCGCGCAGGGCCGGGTGCTGCCGATGTCGGCGGTGCCGCTGGAACTCCAGGCAATGGTCAAGGGCCACGATCCGGCGCGCCCGGAGGACGTGGACACCGTACGGGGGCAGGCCACGGTGGCCCTGACCCCCGGCGAGGTGCTCTCCGTCCAGGTCGTCCCCGCCGGACCGCCGGCCGTGCCGGAAGCGGTCGCCGCCGTGCTGGACGCGGACTGGGTGGTGCTCGGCCCGGGGTCCTGGTTCTCCTCGGTCATCCCGCACCTGCTGGTGCCGGAACTGCTCGACGCGCTGATGGTGACGAAGGCCCGGCGGGTCCTCTCGCTGAACCTCGCGCCGCAGCCCGGCGAAACAGAGGGCTTCTCTCCGCAGCGTCATTTGGAGGTTTTGGCCCGACACGCCCCTAAACTCGCCCTGGACGTGGTGCTGGCCGACGAGGCCGCCGTGCCCGACCGCGAGTCCCTCGCCGATGCCGCGAAACGGTTCGGTGCCGCGGTCGAGCTGGCCCCCGTGGCCAGGCAGGACGGCTCTCCGAAGCACGATCCGGAGCTGCTGGCCGCCGCGTACGACCGTATTTTTCGGATGCATGGAAGGATCGGCCCATGGCGATGACGCCCGCGGTGAAGGATGAGATCTCCCGCCTCCCCGTCACCCGGACCTGCTGCAGGAAGGCGGAGGTCTCGGCGATCCTTCGGTTCGCGGGCGGGCTGCACCTGGTGAGCGGCCGCATCGTCATCGAGGCCGAACTGGACACGGGCATCGCCGCCCGCCGGCTCCGCAAGGACATCCTGGAGATCTTCGGCCACTCCTCCGACCTGGTGGTGATGGCCCCGGGCGGACTGCGCCGGGGCAGCCGCTTCGTCGTCCGGGTCGTCGCGGGCGGGGACCAGCTGGCACGCCAGACGGGCCTCGTGGACGGCCGCGGGCGCCCGATCCGGGGCCTTCCCCCGCAGGTGGTCTCCGGGGCCACCTGTGACGCGGAGGCGGCCTGGCGCGGTGCCTTCCTGGCCCACGGCTCCCTCACCGAGCCGGGCCGGTCCTCCTCCCTGGAGGTCACCTGCCCCGGCCCCGAGGCCGCCCTGGCCCTGGTGGGCGCCGCCCGTCGGCTCTCCATCGCCGCCAAGGCGCGCGAGGTGCGCGGGGTGGACCGGGTCGTCGTCCGGGACGGCGACGCGATCGGCGCCCTGCTGACCCGGCTCGGCGCCCACGAGTCGGTGCTCGCCTGGGAGGAGCGGCGGATGCGGCGCGAGGTGCGCGCCACCGCCAACCGCCTCGCCAACTTCGACGACGCCAACCTGCGCCGCTCGGCGCGGGCCGCGGTGGCCGCCGGAGCCCGGGTGCAGCGCGCGCTGGAGATCCTCGGCGAGGAGGTTCCCGAACACCTCGCCGCCGCCGGACGGCTGCGCATGGAGCACAAGCAGGCCTCCCTGGAGGAGCTGGGCGCGCTCGCCGACCCGCCGCTGACCAAGGACGCCGTCGCCGGCCGGATCCGCCGCCTGCTCGCCATGGCCGACAAGCGGGCGCAGGACCTGGGCATCCCGGGCACCGAGTCCAACCTGGACCTCAGCGAGGAGCTGGCCGACAACATGGCCGGCTGACCCGTACGCCCGTACGCCCGCACGTGGTCCGGTAGGGGCCCGCACGCTCACCCGTGCGGGCCCCTTCTCGGTACGCCCCATTGACATGAGCACGGGCCGGTCGTGAGCCTGGCGTCCGCACGCTTTCGTGGCAGACGACGCCCAGGGGGGCACATGAGGCAACGCGCGAGAACGATCCTCGCCGCTAGCGCACTCGTCTTCGGAACCACACTCGCCGCGCTACCCGTGGCGGCCCACGCCCAGCCCGCGTCCGCCGCCGCATCCGGCGCCGACGAGGTGCGGGTCTACGACGCCGACATCACCAAGGAACAGGTCCCGCTCGTCCTGGCCGCGGGCCAGGACGCCCACGAGCTCGCCGAACGCGCCCCGCAGACCGGGACCGCCAAGGTCGAGCTCTTCCTCACCGGGGACCAGGCCAAGGGACTCGCCGCCCAGGGCGTCAAGCTCGCCGAGCGCAAGGTCACCGCCCAGGGGCTCGCCCGCACCAAGGCGGCCGGGGACGGGGTCTTCCGCCCGTACAGCGGCAAGGGCGGCCTCCAGGAGGAGATCCTGCGGACCGCTCAGCAGAACCCCGGGCTCACCAAGGTCGTCTCCATCGGCAAGACCGTCCAGGGCAAGGACATCCTCGCCCTCAAGGTCAGCAAGGACGCGAAGAAGGGCAAGGACGGGGACAAGCCGTCCGTGCTCTACATGTCCAACCAGCACGCCCGTGAGTGGATCACCCCCGAGATGACCCGGCGGCTGATGCACCACACCCTGGACAACTACGGCAAGGACCCGCGGATCACCAAGCTCGTGGACTCCACCGAGCTGTGGTTCCTGCTCTCCGCCAACCCCGACGGCTACGACTACACCTTCACCGCCGACAGTGCCCGGCTGTGGCGCAAGAACCTCCACGACAACAACGGCGACGGCAAGATCACCGCCGTGGACGGCGTCGACCTCAACCGGAACTTCGCCTACAAGTGGGGCTACGACAACGAGGGTTCCTCCCCGAGCCCCTCCAGTGAGACCTACCGCGGCCCGAGCGCCTCCTCCGAGCCCGAGACCAGGGCCCTGGACGCCTTCGAGAAGCGCATCGGCTTCCGGTACGCGATCAACTACCACTCGGCTTCCGAGCTGCTGCTCTACGGAGTGGGCTGGCAGGTCGCCACCCCGACCCCCGACGACGTCGCCTACAAGGCGCTCGCCGGCACCCCCGAGAAGCCCGCCGTCCCCGGCTACTACCCGCAGCTCTCCTCCGAGCTGTACACGACCAACGGCGAGGCGGACGGCCACGCGGCCAACGCCAACGGCGTCATGATGTTCACGCCGGAGATGACCACCTGCCAGACGGCCTCGGCGATCGACCCGAACGACCGGTGGAAGCCCGAGGACTGCGCCTCCGGCTTCAACTTCCCGGACGACGAGAAGCTGATCCAGCAGGAGTTCGCCAAGAACGTCCCCTTCGCGCTGTCCGTCGGCGAGAGCGCCGCGCACCCGGACCAGCCCTCCTCCTCGGTGGGCCTGAGCGCCGCCGACTTCACCGTCGACCCCTTCACCACCTCCTACGTGGAGCGCGGCGAGGACCAGACGGTCGCGGTCACCGCCCGCAAGGCCCTGAAGGACAAGCAGCTCAAGTTCCGCATCAACGGCGGCCGCACGCACGACGACGGACTCAAGGCCTGGAAGGGCGGTGACGTCTACGGCGGCGAGGACAACAACTGGTTCGACGAGTACCGGGCCAAGGTGGACGGTGCCAAGCCCGGCGACAAGGTCGAGGTGTGGTTCACCGGCCGCGACCGCTCCGACAAGCAGGTCTCCAGCGAGCACTTCACGTACACCGTGGCCGAGCGCCCCCGCGCGGACGTCCTGGTGATCGCGGAGGAGGGCGCCAAGGCCACGCAGGCCCAGACCTACGTGGACGCGCTGCGCGCCAACGGGAAGTCGGCCGCCGTCTGGGACGTGGCCACCCAGGGGGCCCCCCACCACCTCGGGGTGCTCTCGCACTTCTCCACCGCCGTCCACTACACCGGGGCCAAGGCGCCCGGCGGCGGGACGCAGCTGGCCGTGCGCGACTTCCTCAACGAGGGCGGCAAGCTGGTCGAGGCCGGTGAACTGGCGGGCGGCCGGGCCCAGGTCGGCCGCGCCCTGACGGACGACTTCAGTCAGTACTACCTCGGCGCCTACGGGCGGGCGGGCGTCTCCGGTCCCACCGGCTTCGCCGGCGCGGGCTCCCTCGCCGGCGTCAAGGGCGGTCTGGCAGGCGCGGCGGGCAACCCGCTCGACGCCCCCGGCGCCTACACCGTCACCTCCGACAGCCTGCCGGCGGCGCAGTTCCCGCAGTTCAAGAGCGCGCAGGCGGGCCAGTACGCCGGGGTCGTGAACCCGTACGCCCCGTACGCGGGCACCGGGATGGCCGCGGCCACCCACGAGGACGACGACTGGAAGCGCCTCACGCGGACCGTCGACCTCACCAAGGTCACCGCCGCGGAGCGGCCGCAGCTGAAGATGGCCCTCAACTGGAACACGGAGGAGGGCTACGACCACGCCGTCCTGGAGGCCCGTACCGCCGGGGGCGAGGACTGGACCACACTCCCGGACTCGGGCGGGCTGAGCTCCACCACAGTCCCGGCGGAGTGCGAGGCCGGATTCTTCGTCAACGACCACCCCTTCCTGCGCCACTACCTCACCCTGGACGGCGGCGGTTGCTCACCGAGCGGCACCAGCGGGGCGTGGAACAGCTTCACCGGATCCTCGGGCGGCTGGAAGCAGGTCTCCTTCGACCTGAGCGCCTACGCGGGCAAGACCGTCGAGGTCTCGCTCTCCTACGTCACCGACCCGGGTTCGGGAGGCCGCGGCGTCTTCGCGGACGAGGCCCGGGTCTCCGTGGGCGGGACCGACCAGGCCGTCGAGGGCTTCGAGAGCTCGCTCGGAGCGTGGACGGCCCAGGGCGCACCTGCCGGAAGTCCCGATGTTCCGGGCGATTGGTCCAGGTCGGGCGAACTGTTCAAGTCCTACGCCGCGGTCACTACGCGTGACACCGTGCTCTTCGGCTTCGGCCTGGAGCACGTGCCGGCCGCGGCGGACCGTGCCGTAATCCTGGGCAAGGCACTTCGCTCGCTGAACCACTGACCTGCGACCCCACCCCCGATCACACTGCGTGACAGGGCCGAAGGTCCCCGGGGTCCCGTGCCAGGGCGTCTGGTACAGGGCCTCGGGGCGTGTCCGGCTCCCGTCGATGTCACTCCCAAGCTCACGGAGAGGTAGGGTCGTAAGCGGTCGGGGACATCCCATACAGCTCGCCGGCGGACAGGCCGGCGTACCAACGAGGAGATCGGTTCGTGACGATCCGCGTAGGCATCAATGGTTTTGGCCGCATTGGCCGCAACTACTTCCGGGCGCTCCTGGAGCAGGGAGCGGACATCGAGATCGTCGGTGTCAACGACCTGACTGACAACGCCACCCTGGTGCACCTGCTCAAGTACGACACCATCCTGGGCCGCCTCAAGGCCGAGGTCTCCCACACCGCCGACACCATCACCGTGGGCGGCAACACCTTCAAGACCTTCGCCGAGCGCGACCCCGCGAACCTGCCCTGGGGCGAGCTGGGTGCCGACATCGTCATCGAGTCGACCGGCATCTTCACCAAGAAGGCCGACGCCTCCAAGCACCTTGCCGCCGGCGCGAAGAAGGTCCTCATCTCGGCTCCGGCCAAGGACGAGGACATCACGATCGTGATGGGTGTCAACCAGGACAAGTACGACGCGGCCAACCACCACGTCATCTCCAACGCCTCCTGCACCACCAACTGCGTGGCGCCGATGGCCAAGGTCCTCCTGGAGAACTTCGGCATCGTCAAGGGCATGATGACCACGGTCCACGCCTACACGAACGACCAGCGCATCCTGGACTTCCCGCACTCGGACCTGCGCCGTGCCCGTGCCGCCGCCGAGAACATCATCCCGACCACCACCGGTGCCGCCAAGGCCACCGCCCTGGTGATCCCGGAGCTCGCGGGCAAGCTCGACGGCATCGCGATGCGCGTCCCGGTCCCCACCGGTTCCGTGACCGACCTGGTCATCGAGCTGGAGCGCGAGGTGACCAAGGACGAGGTCAACACCGCCTTCCAGAAGGCCGCCGAGGGCCAGCTGAAGGGCATCCTCGACTACACCGAGGACGCGATCGTCTCCTCCGACATCGTGAACTGGCCGGCCTCCTGCACCTTCGACTCCTCCCTGACCATGGTCCAGGGCAAGAGCGTCAAGGTCATCGGCTGGTACGACAACGAGTGGGGCTACTCCAACCGCCTCGTCGACCTCACCGTCTTCGTCGGCGGTCAGCTCTAAAACGTAGGGCAAGGCACCACCATGTGAGCACAGGGTCCGCTCGGCGCGATGAAGCGCCGTTCGGGCCCTGTGGTTTGCCTGGCCCTCCCGTCCTCGCCCTCCGGGTGAAGGTCTCCTAAGGAGTAGGAAACACATGAAGACGATCGACGAACTGCTCGCCGAGGGCGTCACCGGCAAGCGGGTCTTCGTCCGCGCCGACCTCAACGTGCCGCTCGCGAACGGTGAGATCACCGACGACGGCCGCATCCGGGCCGTCCAGCCGACGATCGAGAAGCTCGCCGAGGCCGGCGCCCGCGTGATCGTGGCCTCGCACCTGGGCCGCCCCAAGGGTGCCCCGGACCCGGCGTTCTCGCTGGCCCCGGCCGCCAAGCGGCTCGGTGAACTGCTCGGCGCGGACGTCGCGTTCGCCACCGACACGGTCGGCGCCTCCGCCAAGGAGACCGTCGCCGCCCTCGCCGACGGCAAGGTCGCGGTCATCGAGAACCTGCGCTTCAACGCCGGTGAGACCGCGAAGGACGACGCCGAGCGCGGCGCCTTCGCGGACGAGCTCGCCGAGCTGGCCGACGTCTACGTCGGCGACGGCTTCGGCGCCGTCCACCGCAAGCACGCCTCGGTCTTCGACCTGCCCGCGCGCCTCCCGCACGCCGCCGGTTACCTGATCGCCACCGAGGTCGGCGTCCTGAAGAAGCTCACCGCCGAGGTCAAGCGCCCGTACGTGGTCGTCCTGGGCGGCGCCAAGGTCTCCGACAAGCTCGCCGTCATCGACGAGCTCCTCGGCAAGGCCGACCGCCTCCTGATCGGCGGCGGCATGGCGTACACCTTCCTCAAGGCCAAGGGCCACGAGGTCGGCATCTCCCTGCTCCAGGAAGACCAGCTGGGCAAGGTCACGGAGTACATGGAGCGCGCCGAGAAGAACGGCGTCGAGCTGGTCCTGCCGGTCGACGTCCTCGTCTCCGCGGACTTCCCCGACCTGAAGACCAAGGCCCCGGCCGACTTCGAGACCGTCGACGCGGACAAGATCCCCGCCGACAAGGAGGGCCTCGACATCGGCCCCAAGACGCGTGAGCTCTACGCGTCGAAGATCGCCGACGCCGAGACCGTGTTCTGGAACGGCCCGGTCGGCGTCTTCGAACACCCCGACTACGCGAACGGCACCAAGGCCGTCGCGCAGGCCCTCGTCGACAGCAGCGCCTTCACCGTCGTCGGTGGCGGCGACAGCGCTGCCGCGGTCCGCATCCTGGGCTTCGACGAGAACGCCTTCGGTCACATTTCCACCGGTGGTGGCGCCAGCCTCGAATACCTCGAAGGCAAGACGCTCCCCGGCCTCGCCGCCCTGGAGGGCTGAACCCCTATGACTGCTGCTGCCAACGGCCGCACCCCGCTGATGGCGGGCAACTGGAAGATGAACCTCAACCACCTCGAGGCCATCGCCCACACCCAGAAGATCGCCTTCTCGCTCGCCGACAAGGACTACGACGCCGTCGACGTGGCGGTGCTCCCGCCCTTCGTCGACCTGCGCTCGGTCCAGACGCTGGTCGACGCCGACAAGCTGAAGATCAAGTACGGCGCCCAGGACATCTCGGCGTACGACTCCGGCGCCTACACCGGCGAGATCTCCGGCCCGATGCTCTCGAAGCTCGGCTGCACCTTCGTGGCCGTCGGCCACAGCGAGCGCCGCCAGTACCACGGCGAGACCGACGAGGTCTGCAACGCCAAGGTCAAGGCCGCCTACAAGCACGGGCTCACCCCGATCCTGTGCGTCGGCGAGGGCCTGGACGTCCGCAAGGCCGGCAACCAGGTCGCGCACACGCTGGCCCAGGTCGACGGCGGTCTCAAGGACGTCCCGGCCGAGCAGGCCGAGTCCATCGTGATCGCGTACGAGCCCGTCTGGGCCATCGGGACCGGCGAGGTCGCCACCCCCGAGGACGCCCAGGAGGTCTGCGGTGCGATCCGCGGCCGCCTCGCGGAGATGTACTCCCAGGAGCTGGCCGACAAGGTCCGCATCCAGTACGGCGGCTCCGTGAAGTCCGGCAACATCGCCGCGATCATGGCGCAGCCCGACGTCGACGGCGCCCTGATCGGCGGCGCGGCGCTGGACGTGGACGAGTTCGTCAAGATCGTCCGCTTCCGCGACCAGTGAACCACCCGGTGAAGCGACCGGTGAGTATGCGGTAGGGCGGATCCGTCGTACCCTTGCGGGGGCCAGGGGGCTGCGATCGGCAGCCACTGGCCCCCGCGGGCGTCGCAGGCCCGGTAAAACCTGAAAGCCCAGAAAGTAGGAATCAGCCGTGATTATGGGGTTCTCGATCGCCCTGGTCGTCTTCAGCGCCCTGCTGATGCTGCTCGTGCTGATGCACAAGGGCAAGGGCGGCGGTCTGTCCGACATGTTCGGCGGCGGCATGCAGTCCTCGGTCGGCGGCTCCTCCGTGGCAGAGCGCAACCTCGACCGCATCACCGTCGTGATCGGGCTCCTGTGGTTCGCCTGCATCGTGGCGCTCGGCCTGCTCACGAAGTCGGGCAGCTGACCGTTCTGGCCATTGTGCCGGTCCCGTCGGCTCCGCCCCGCCTATCATGAGGTCCTGCGCCCACGGCTGGAGCGAGTAACTCCGGTTACTGGACGCGCGTTGGGCCTTCCGTAGACTGGGGCGCCCGCAGCGGACATCCCCTCTCGCTCCGCGGCACCATCACGCAGGGAGTTACGACCGTGGCAAGTGGCAACGCGATTCGTGGAAGTCGGGTCGGAGCCGGGCCGATGGGCGAGGCCGAGCGCGGTGAATCCGCGCCCCGCCTGCGCATCTCCTTCTGGTGCTCGAACGGGCACGAGACGCAGCCGAGCTTCGCCAGCGACGCGACCGTGCCGGACACCTGGGACTGCCCGCGCTGCGGGTTCCCGGCCGGCCAGGACCGGGACAACCCGCCCGCGCCGCCGCGCACCGAGCCGTACAAGACGCACCTCGCGTACGTACGGGAACGCCGCACCGACGCCGACGGCGAGGCCATCCTCGCCGAGGCCCTCGCCAAGCTCCGCGGCGAGATCTAGGAACGGCGACAACCGGACCACCCTTGAGAGTGACTCGGGGCCCGGTCCGCGGGAGAGCGAATCCCGCGGGCCGGGCCCCTTTTTGTCCGTTGTCCCCCCTCGGATCCCTTAGGTTTGGAGGCGGCGGGGCACAACAGGACGGAAGAAGTGGGTTGATGTCCGAGATGAACGCAGACAGCCGTACGAGGCTTGACCGGATGCCGCAGTGGGACGCGCTGGCCAAGCACCGTGAAGAGCTGGGGCAGACGCATCTGCGGGAGCTGTTCGAGGCGGACCCGGAGCGCGGCACCAAGTACACCCTCGCGGCCGGGGACCTGCACATCGACTACGCGAAGCACCTCGTCACCGACGAGACGCTCGCGCTGCTGCGCGAACTGGCCGGGGCGACCGGCGTCGCCGCACTGCGCGACGCCATGTTCCGCGGCGAGAAGATCAACATCACCGAGGACCGGGCGGTCCTGCACACCGCGCTGCGCGCCCCGGAGAGCGCCGTCGTGAAGGTCGACGGCGAGGACGTCGTCCCGGAGGTGCACGCGGTCCTGCGCAAGATGGCGGCCTTCTCCGACCGGGTCCGGTCGGGGGAGTGGACGGGCCACACCGGCAAGCGCATCAAGAACGTCGTCAACATCGGCATCGGCGGCTCCGACCTCGGCCCGGCGATGGCGTACGAGGCCCTGCGGGCCTTCAGCGACCGCGACCTGACGGTGCGTTTCGTCTCCAACGTCGACGGCGCGGACCTGCACGAGGCCGTGCGCGACCTGGACCCGGCCGAGACGCTCTTCATCATCGCCTCGAAGACCTTCACCACCATCGAGACCATCACCAACGCCACCTCGGCGCGGAACTGGCTGCTCACGGAGCTGCGGGCCGGTGAAGAAGCCGTCGCCCGGCACTTCGTGGCGCTGTCGACCAACGAGGAGAAGGTCGCCGAGTTCGGTATCGACACGGCCAACATGTTCGGGTTCTGGGACTGGGTCGGCGGCCGCTACTCCTTCGACTCGGCCATCGGGCTCTCCCTGATGATCGCCATCGGCCCGGACCACTTCCGGCAGCTGCTGGACGGCTTCCACCTGATGGACGAGCACTTCCGCACGGCGCCGCCGGAGGAGAACGCGCCGCTGCTGATGGGGCTGTTGGGGATCTGGTACGGGAACTTCCACGACGCGCAGTCCCACGCGGTCCTGCCGTACAGCCACTACCTGTCGCGGTTCACGGCCTACCTCCAGCAGCTCGACATGGAGTCCAACGGCAAGTCGGTCGACCGCGACGGCGAACCGGTCGACTGGCAGACCGGCCCGGTCGTGTGGGGCACCCCCGGTACCAACGGGCAGCACGCGTACTACCAGTTGATCCACCAGGGCACGAAGCTGATCCCGGCGGACTTCATCGGCTTCGCCCGACCGGTGGAGGGCCTGCTCCCCGGCCTGGTGGCCCAGCACGACCTGCTGATGGCCAACTTCTTCGCCCAGACGCAGGCCCTGGCCTTCGGCAAGACCCCGCAGGAGGTGCGTGCGGAGGGCGTCGCCGAGGAGCTCGTCCCGCACAAGACCTTCCGGGGCAACCACCCGACGACGACGATCCTCGCCCGCGAGCTGACCCCGTCGGTACTGGGGCAGCTCATCGCCCTCTACGAGCACAAGGTGTTCGTCCAGGGCGCCGTGTGGAACATCGACTCCTTCGACCAGTGGGGCGTCGAGCTCGGCAAGGTCCTCGCCAAGCGGCTGGAGCCCGCACTGGTGGAGGGGACCGACGTGGCGGGCCTCGACCCCTCGACGCGGGCGCTCGTGGCCAGGTACCGGGAACTGCGCGGCCGCTGAGCCCTCCCGGCGTGAACGCGAAGGCGCCCCGCACCGACCGGTGCGGGGCGCCTTCAGCCGTTCAGGACGCCGGGGAGTACAGCCCGGTCGGCAGCTTGGCCGCCGCCGCCCGGTCCAGCAGCCACAGCGTGCGGCTGCGGCCGTAGGCCTCCGCGGCGGGGGCCTGGACCCCGCCCGCGCCGCCGAGCGCGACGGCCACCGCCGAGGCCTTGTCCTCGCCGGCCGCCAGCAACCACACCTCGCGGGCCGCGCGGATCGCCGGGAGGGTCAGGGAGACCCGGGTGGGCGGGGGCTTCGGGGCGCCGTGCACACCGACGACGGTGCGCTCGGTCTCCCGGGTCGCCGGGTGCTCCGGGAACAGCGAGGCCACGTGCGTGTCCGGGCCGACGCCCAGCATCAGCACGTCGAAGGTGGGGACCGGACCGTGGTCCTCCGGCCCGGAGGCCCGCTCCAGCTCCGCCGCGTAGGCGGCCGCCGCGGCGTCCACGTCCGCCCCGTAGGGGCCGTCGGAGGCGGGCATGACGTGCACCCGCGCGGGATCCACCGGGACGGAGTCCAGGAGGGCCTCACGGGCCTGTACGTGGTTGCGCTCGGGGTCGTCGGCGGGGACGTAGCGCTCGTCGCCCCACCAGAGGTCGATGCGGGACCAGTCGACCGCGTCCCGGGCGGGGGCGACGGAGAGGGCCGCGAGCAGGCCGTTGCCGTTGCGGCCGCCGGTCAGGACCACGGAGGCGCTGCCACGGGCGGCCTGCGCGTCCACGATCTTCGTGATGAGCCGGGCCGCCGTGGCCTGGGCCATCAGCTCCTTGTCCCGGTGGACGACGACCTGGGGAGTCGTCATACCCATGTGCTGCCGCCTTCTTGGTAGTTCGGGTCGTGCGGTGGTTCCGGTCCGTGGCGGAGCGCCGGGGAACGGATGAAGGGCGGGGCGGGGAGCCGCTCCGCCCTTCACCGGTACCGCTACTTGGCCGGGGCCTTCTTCGCCGCCTTGGCGGCGGGCTTGGCCGGGGCCGGGGCCGGGGCCGGGGCCTCGGCCGGAGCCTCGGGCTCCGCCTCGGCCGGAGCCGCGGCGGCGGCCGGGGCGGCCGCCTCCAGGCGGGCCACGCCGAACTTCAGCGAGGCCTCGTAGGTGTTGTCCGGGTCCAGCCGGCGCAGCTCCTCCGCCAGCAGCTCGGCCGTGTCGCGGCGCTTGAGCGCCACCGCGCGGTCGGGCTGTCCCGGCATGCACAGCGTCGCCAGCGAGCCGTCCGCCCGGTCCAGGACGATCGAGCCGTCCTTGGTCTCCAGCCGTACGGCGGTCAGCCCCGGCCCGCCGGAGCGGGCGCGGTGGACCGGCACCCCGAGACGGTCCGCGAGCCACATGGCCAGCAGCTCGCAGCTCGGGTTCTCGTCCTCGCCCTCGACGGTCGCCGAGACGACCGACAGGTTCTGCTGGTCCAGCGCGGCGGCCAGCATCGAACGCCACGGGGTGATCCGGGTCCAGGACAGGTCCGTGTCGCCCGGGGCGTACGCGGCCGCCCGCTCGCCGAGCGCGGCGACGGGCTTCTCGGAGGAGTACGTGTCCGTGATCCGGCGCTGTCCCAGCGCGCCCAGCGGGTCGCCCGCCAGGTCCGCGGGAGCACCCTCCGGCCACCAGACGACCACGGGGGCGTCGGGCAGCAGGAGCGGGAGCACCACCGACTGGGCGTGGTTGACCAGTTCGCCGTGCAGGCGGAGCACGACCGTCTCCCCGCTGCCCGCGTCCGCCCCGACGCGGAGCTCCGCGTCGAGGCGGGCGTCACGGCGGCTGCGCGGGGAACGGCTGACCCGCTTGACCACGACGACGATCCGCGAGGGGTGTTCGTGGGACGCGTCGTTCGCCGACTTGAGCGCGTCGTACGCGTTCTCCTCGTCGGTCACGATCACCAGCGTGAGGACCATGCCGATGGCCGGCGTGCCGATGTCCCGGCGCGCCTGCACCAACGCGGCGTTGATCTTGCTGGAGGTGGTCTCCGTGAGGTCGATCTTCATGGCCGGCGCCAGCTCCGTCCGTCTCGTGCGAGCATCTCGTCCGCCTCGACCGGCCCCCAGGTGCCCGCCGGGTACTGCGCGGGCTTGCCGTGCTTGTCCCAGTACTCCTCGATCGGGTCGAGGATGTTCCAGGACAGCTCGACTTCCTGGTGACGCGGGAAGAGGTTCGCGTCGCCGAGGAGGACGTCGAGGATGAGCCGCTCGTACGCCTCGGGGCTGGACTCGGTGAAGGACTCGCCGTAGGCGAAGTCCATCGTGACGTCCCGGACCTCCATGGAGGTGCCCGGCACCTTGGAGCCGAAGCGGACGGTCACGCCCTCGTCCGGCTGGACCCGGATGACCAGGGCGTTCTGCCCCAGCTCCTCGGTCGCGCCCGACTCGAACGGCAGGTACGGCGCCCGCTTGAAGACCACGGCGATCTCGGTCACCCGGCGGCCCAGGCGCTTGCCCGTCCGCAGGTAGAAGGGGACGCCCGCCCAGCGGCGGTTGTTGATCTCCAGGCGGATGGCCGCGTAGGTGTCGGTCTTCGACTTGGGGTCGATGCCGTCCTCTTCGAGGTACCCGACGACCTTCTCGCCGCCCTGCCAGGCCGCCGAGTACTGGCCGCGCACGGTGTGCTTGCCCAGGTCCTCGGGCAGCTCCACGGCGGTCAGCACCTTGAGCTTCTCGGCCACCAGCGCCTTGGGGTGGAAGGAGCCCGGCTCCTCCATCGCGGTCAGCGCCAGCAGCTGGAGCAGGTGGTTCTGGATGACGTCGCGCGCGGCGCCGATGCCGTCGTAGTAACCGGCCCGGCCGCCGATGCCGATGTCCTCCGCCATGGTGATCTGCACGTGGTCGACGTACGACCGGTTCCAGATCGGCTCGAACATGGTGTTGGCGAAGCGGAGCGCCAGGATGTTCTGGACGGTCTCCTTGCCGAGGTAGTGGTCGATCCGGAAGACCTCGTCACGGGGGAAGACCTCGTGGACGACCTTGTTGAGCTCTTCCGCGCTCTTGAGGTCGTGGCCGAAGGGCTTCTCGATGACGGCGCGCCGCCAGGAGCCTTCCTTCTGCGCCAGACCGTGGTCCTTGAGCTGCTGGACCACCTTGGGGAAGAACTTCGGGGGCACGGAGAGGTAGAAGGCGAAGTTGCCGCCCGTCCCCTGTGCCTTGTCGAGTTCCTCGATGGTGGCCTTGAGGGTCTCGAAGGCCGCGTCGTCGTCGAAATCGCCCTGGACGAACCGGCAGCCCTGCACCAGCTGCTGCCAGACCTCTTCGCGGAAGGGGGTGCGCGAGTGCTGCTTGACAGCGTCGTGCACCTCCTGGGCGAAGTCCTCGTCCTGCCATTCGCGGCGGGCGAAGCCGATCAGGGAGAAGCCCGGCGGCAGCAGGCCGCGGTTCGCCAGGTCGTAGACGGCCGGCATCAGCTTCTTGCGCGACAGGTCACCCGTAACGCCGAAAATGACCAGGCCGGACGGCCCCGCGATACGCGGGAGCCGCCGGTCCTGTGCGTCACGAAGCGGGTTCGCTCCGTTCACTGACAAAATACTCAGTCCTCCGCGGGGGCGAGGCGCTTGAGCTCCGCCTCGGTCGACTTCAGCAGGTCGTTCCACGACGCCTCGAACTTCTCGACGCCTTCGTCTTCGAGCAGCTGCACCACATCGTCGTACGAGATGCCCAGCTTCGCGACCGCGTCGAGCTCGGCGCGAGCCTGCTCGTACGTGCCGCGGATGGTGTCGCCGGAGACCTCGCCGTGGTCGGCGGTGGCCTCCAGGGTGGCCTCGGGCATGGTGTTGACGGTGCCGGGGGCGACCAGGTCCACGACGTACAGGGTGTCCTTGTACGCCGGGTCCTTGACGCCGGTCGAGGCCCACAGCGGGCGCTGCTTGTTGGCGTGCGCCCGGTCCAGGGCCGCCCAGCGCTCGGAGGAGAAGACCTCTTCGTAGGCCTCGTAGGCCAGACGGGCGTTGGCGAGGGCCGCCTTGCCCTTCAGGGCCTTCGCCTCGTCGGTCCCGATGCCGTCGAGGCGCTTGTCGATCTCGCTGTCCACGCGGGACACGAAGAAGGAGGCGACCGAGTGGATCTCGGAGAGGTCCAGGCCGGCGGCCTTCGCCTTCTCCAGGCCCGCCAGGTACGCGTCCATGACCGCGCGGTAGCGCTCCAGCGAGAAGATCAGCGTGACGTTGACGCTGATCCCCCGGCCGATGACCTCGGTGATCGCCGGCAGGCCGGCCTCGGTCGCCGGGATCTTGATCAGGGTGTTCGGGCGGTCCACCAGCCAGGCGAGCTGCTTGGCCTCGGCGATGGTCGCCGTGGTCTCGTGCGCCAGACGCGGGTCGACCTCGATCGACACGCGGCCGTCCTGGCCCTCGGTCGCGTCGAAGACCGGGCGCAGGATGTCGGCGGCGTCGCGGACGTCCGCCGTGGTGATCATCCGGATCGCCTCGTCGACGGTGACCTTGCGGGCGGCGAGGTCGGCGAGCTGCTGCTCGTAACCGTCACCGCTGCTGATCGCCTTCTGGAAGATCGACGGGTTGGTGGTGACACCGACCACGTGGCTCTGGTCGATGAGCTCGGCGAGGTTGCCGGACGTGATGCGCTTGCGGGACAGGTCGTCCAGCCAGATCGCCACGCCCTCGTCGGAGAGGCGCTTGAGTGCGTCTGTCATGGGAATTGCATCTCCTACTTGGTTCTGGTGCCGGACTCAGCGCGCGGCGGCGGTGATGGAGGCCTTGGCGGCTGCGGTCACGGCTTCGGCGGTGAGGCCGAACTCGCGGTACAGGACGGCGCCGTCGGCGGAGGCACCGAAGTGCTCCAGCGAGACGATCCGGCCCGCGTCACCGACGTAACGGTGCCAGGTCAGGCCGATGCCGGCCTCGACCGCGACTCGCGCCCGGACGGAGGGCGGCAGCACGCTGTCCTTGTACTCCTGGTCCTGCTCCTCGAACCACTCGACCGACGGCATCGAGACCACGCGCGCCGGAACGCCCTCGGCCTGCAGCGCCTCGCGGGCGGCGACGGCGAGCTGGACCTCGGAGCCGGTGCCGATGAGCACGACCTGCGCGGGGCCGCCCTCGGCCTCGAACAGCACGTACCCGCCCTTGGCGGCGTCCTCGTTGCGCTCGTAGGTCGGCACGCCCTGGCGGGTCAGCGCCAGACCGTGCGGGGCGCCCTTGCCGAACACCTTGGTGTGGCGGCGCAGGATCTCGCGCCAGGCGATGGCGGTCTCGTTCGCGTCGGCCGGACGGACGACGTTCAGGCCCGGGATGGCGCGCAGCGCGGCGACGTGCTCGACCGGCTGGTGGGTCGGGCCGTCCTCGCCGAGGCCGATGGAGTCGTGCGTCCACACGTACGTCACCGGCAGGTGCATCAGCGCGGACAGCCGGACGGCGTTGCGCATGTAGTCGGAGAACACCAGGAAGGTGCCGCCGTAGATGCGGGTGTGGCCGTGCAGGGCGATGCCGTTCATGGCCGCGGCCATGGAGTGCTCGCGGATGCCGAAGTGGACGGTGCGGCCGTACGGGTCGGCCTCCGGCAGCGGGTTGCCCACCGGCAGGAACGAGGAGTTCTTGTCGATGGTGGTGTTGTTGGAGCCGGCCAGGTCGGCCGAGCCGCCCCACAGCTCCGGGATGATCGCGCCGAGCGCTTCGAGGACCTTGCCGGAGGCGGCGCGGGTGGCGACGCCCTTGCCGGTCTCGAAGACGGGGAGCTTGTCCTCCCAGCCGGCGGGCAGCTCGTTGGCGTTGATGCGGTCGAAGGAGGCCGCGCGCTCCGGGTTGGCGGTGCGCCAGGCGGAGAACTCCTTCTCCCAGGCGGCGCGGGCGTCACGGCCGCGGTCCCCGAGGGCGCGGGTGTGGGCGATGACCTCGTCGGAGACCGCGAAGGTCTGCTCCGGGTCGAAGCCGAGCACGCGCTTGGTCGCGGCGACCTCGTCGTTGCCGAGGGCCGAGCCGTGGGAGGCCTCGGTGCCCTGGGCGTGCGGGGCCGGCCAGGCGATGATCGAGCGGGCCGCGATGAAGGACGGACGTCCCGTCTCGGCCTTGGCGGCCTGGAAGGCCTCGAACAGGGCCTTCGGGTCGAGGTCGCCGTTGGCCTGCGGGGCCACGCGCTGGACGTGCCAGCCGTACGCCTCGTAGCGCTTGAGGGTGTCCTCGGAGACGGCGGTCTCGGTGTCGCCCTCGATGGAGATGTGGTTGTCGTCCCACAGCAGTACGAGGTTGCCGAGCTTCTGGTGGCCGGCCAGCGCGGACGCCTCGTGGGAGATGCCCTCCTGGAGGCAGCCGTCGCCCGCGATCGCGTAGACCATGTGGTCGAACGGGGAGGTGCCGGTGGCCGCCTCCGGGTCGAACAGGCCGCGCTCGTAGCGGGCGGCCATGGCCATGCCCACCGCGTTCGCGACGCCCTGGCCCAGCGGGCCGGTGGTGGTCTCGACGGCGGCCGTGTGGCCGTACTCCGGGTGCCCGGGGGTCTTGGAGCCCCAGGTGCGGAACGCCTTGAGGTCGTCCAGCTCCAGGCCGAAGCCACCCAGGTAGAGCTGGGTGTAGAGGGTCAGGGACGAGTGCCCCGCGGAGAGCACGAAACGGTCACGGCCGACCCACTCGGGGTCGGCCGGGTCGTGCCGCATGACCTTCTGGAAGAGGGTGTACGCGGCGGGGGCCAGGCTCATCGCCGTACCGGGGTGGCCGTTTCCGACCTTCTGGACCGCGTCCGCGGCCAGGATGCGGGCGGTGTCGACGGCCCGCTGGTCCAGTTCGGTCCATTCGAGCTCTGTGGTGGTCGGCTTGGTGCTCACCGTTGGTCAGGGCTCCTCTCCACATGTTGTATTCCCGGTGACGAACGACGCACCGGCGCGATTCCGAGCCTACCCCCGCGAGGGGGTGCGGCTATTCGAGTGCAGGCAGTGCGTCGCCGGGTCGGTGCCCCTTGTTCATCCGGCGTCCGCGCGCGTGAACCGTCCGTCCGGTCCGATCCGCCCAACACGAGACGACCCCCGCGCGGGGCGACGCAAGTGCAACGTCTAGAGTGGCGTGGTACGCGCAAGCCTTTACCGGGCCTTCATGTCCTGAAGGGTCCGAGTCGGAGCTTGCTGGATTCTCTCTCAGGGGTGTGCGTGACGGCCGTCGAATCCCGTCCAGCGGGGGTGCTCGGGACGAGCCCCGGTCACCGGCCGTTCGGGGCCCGGGTCATGGCTTTCGTGGCATTGACCAAGCCGCGGATCATCGAACTTCTGCTGATCACCACAGTGCCGGTGATGTTCCTCGCCGAGCAGGGCGTGCCACCGATGTGGCTGGTGCTCGCCACCTGCTTCGGCGGCTACCTCTCCGCGGGCGGTGCCAACGCGCTGAACATGTACATCGACCGCGACATCGACGCGCTGATGGACCGTACGGCGCAGCGTCCGCTGGTGACCGGCATGGTGAGCCCCCGCGAGTGCCTGGTCTTCGGCATCTCGCTCGGCGTGATCTCCACCCTGTTCTTCGGTCTGCTGATCAACTGGCTGTCGGCGGCGCTCTCGCTCGGCGCGCTCCTCTTCTACGTCGTGGTCTACACGATGCTGCTCAAGCGGCGCACGGCGCAGAACATCGTCTGGGGCGGGATCGCCGGCTGCCTGCCGGTCCTGATCGGCTGGTCGGCCGTCAAGAACGAGGTCTCCTGGGCCGCGGTCATCCTCTTCCTCGTCATCTTCTTCTGGACGCCGCCGCACTACTGGCCGCTGTCGATGAAGGTGAAGGACGACTACGCGCGGGTCGGCGTGCCGATGCTGCCGGTCGTGGCGGGCAACAAGGCCGTCGCCAAGCAGATCGTCCTCTACAGCTGGGTGATGGTGGCGGTATCGCTGCTGCTGACCCCGCTGGGGTACACCGGCTGGTTCTACACCTCGGTCGCCCTGGTGGCCGGCGGCTGGTGGCTGTGGGAGGCGCACGCGCTGAGCGCCCGCGCCAAGGCCGGGGTGACGGGTGCGAAGCTCAAGGAGATGCGGCTGTTCCACTGGTCCATCACCTATGTGTCGCTCCTCTTCGTCGCCGTGGCCGTGGATCCCTTCCTCCGTTGATTACTCGCCGGTAGCATGCCGTTCATGGCAGAGACCGCGGAGACCGCAGACACCGCAGCAGACAAGAAGCAGGCCCGCAGGGCGGCTAAGCTGGCCCGAGAGATCGGCGCGTTCGCCAAGCAGCACGGCGGCGCCGAGGGCCACCTCGCCCACATCGGCCAGGCCGGCACCCGCATCGTGCTCGTCGGCAAGGACGGCGGCTGGGGCGACCTGGTCGCCCGGACGCACACCGTGGCCCGGCTGGCCGCCGAGCAGGCCGGGCTGACCCTCCACGACGAGTTCGACGGAGAGTTCGCCGCCCGCGTCCGGACCGGCCCGTACGAGTGGACCCGCATGGCGGGCATCCAGGTGGGCGGCCCGGCCAACCCGGCGTAGCGAGCTGCCGGCCGCGCCCCCGGCCGGCAGCTCCCGAGGCGGCCCCGAAGGGTCGGTCAACAGCGCGAGCACAACCAAGTGCCCCGCTCACCCGTTAGGACCGTGGAACCCGCTTCCTCACGTCCGCAACGGGATGTCCGGATGATCGAAACGCCGCCCCTGGTGGACCAGCACTGCCACGGAGTGCTCCGCACGGAGCTGGGACTCGCCACGTTCGAGGCCCAGCTGACCGGCGCGCCCGGCCCGCCCGCCGCCGGCACCACCTTCTTCGACACCCAGGCCGGCTTCGCCGTGCGCCGCTGGTGTCCGCCGCTGCTCGGGCTGGAGCCCCACTGCCCGCCCGCCCACTACCTGGCCCGGCGGCGCGAACTGGGGCCCGCGGAGACCGGGCGGCGGCTGCTGCGCGGCTCCGGGGTGGGCGCCTACCTGGTCGACACGGGGGCGCCCGGGGACCTCACCGGACCCAAGGAGCTGGCACTCACCGGGGAGGCGGAGGCCTTCGAGGTGGTCCGGCTGGAAGCGCTCGCCGAGCGGGCCGCCGACACCTCCGGGACCGTCGCGGCCTTCCTGGCCGACCTGGGCGGCGCCGTCCACCACGCCGCGGCCTCCGCCGTCGCCTTCGGCTGCGGGGCCGCCACCGGATACGCCCGCGCGCTCGCGGACGACCCGAGCCCGCCGGGCCCCGGCGAGGTGCGCGGGGCCGCCGGGCGGTGGCTGGCCGGGCGGACCGGGGGAGGAGCCGTGCGGGACCCCGTACTCCTGCGGCACCTGCTGTGGAGCGCCGTGAGCTGCGGGCTGCCGGTCCAGCTGCACACCGGTGCGCGGGAACCCGGGGCGCTGACCGGGTTCGTACGGGCCACCGAGGGCCTGGGGACGCAGCTGGTGCTGCTCGGCGGGTACCCGTACCACCGCCACACGGCCGGGCTCGCCGCGGCGCATCCGCACGTCCACGCCGATCTCGGACCCGCCCTCGCGGCGACGGGTGCCCGCGCCGCCGCCGTCCTGGCCGAGCTGCTGGAACTCGCGCCCTTCGGGAAGCTGCTGTTCTCCAGCGGCGGCCGGCGCCTGCCGGAGCTGCACGCGGTCGGCGCACTGGTGTTCCGGGAGGCGCTGGGCCGGGTCCTGGGCGGCTGGGTCGCCGACGGGGCCTGGTCCTGGCGGGACGCGGACCGGGTGGCGGCGATGGTCGCGGCCGGCAACGCCCGGCGGGTCTACCGGCTGGACGAGCGGGGCTGACGACGGCCGCCCCCGGCGCGGAGGCCGGGGCGGCCGGGAGGGGTCAGACCGCGGAGAGCTGCGCGTCGTCCCGCGCCGGGACCTCCGCCCGGTCGGCGGAGCGCTCGCGCAGGCTCAGCACCACGCGGAGCACGGAGATCCAGACCAGGCAGGAACCCAGCATGTGCACGGCGACCAGCACCTCGGGCACGTCCGTGAAGAACTGGACGTAGCCGACGGCCCCCTGGGCGAGCAGCACGACCAGCAGGTCACGGGCGCGCGCCCGGGTGTCGTCGGGGGCGTCCACGACCCGCAGCACCAGCCACATCGCGACGGCGAGCGCGCAGACCAGCCAGGCGGCGATCGCGTGCACGTGCGCGGTGGTGGCCCAGTCGAACGGCATGCGCTTGATCTCGCTGCTGTCGCCGGCGTGCGGGCCCGAACCCGTGACGACCGTACCGGCCGCGATCAGCACCAGGGTGGTCGCGACCAGCGCCCAGGAGAGCTTGCGCACCGGACCGGGTACGCGCGGGCGGGGGGCGGTGTCGCCCTCCCCGGCGCGCTGCCAGGTGACGGTGGTGACCGTGATCAGGCTGGTGGCGAGGAGGAAGTGGCCGGCCACGCTGTAGGGGTTGAGCCCCGTCAGGACGGTGATGCCGCCGAGGACCGCGTTGCCCATCACGAGCGCGAACTGGAGCCAGCCGAGCTTCGTCAGCGAGTGCCGCCAGGGCCGGGCGGAGCGGGCCGCGAGGATGATCCCGCCGACGGCCGCGCAGAGCACGTAGGTCAGCATGCGGTTGCCGAACTCGATGGCCCCGTGGAAGCCCTGCGCCTGCGTCACGACGAGGCTGTCGTCGGTGCACTTGGGCCAGGTGTCGCAGCCGAGACCGGATCCGGTCAGCCGCACGGCGCCACCGGTGACGACGATGAGCACGCTCATGACGAGCGCGGCGAGCGCGGCGCGCCGGACGGTCCGGGGTGACGGGGTCCAGCGGCTGGCGAGGTACGCGAAGGGGTTCAACACGGCCCCTATCGTAAAGGCCGCCTTGTGCAAACTTTCACGAGGGGGTGGCGGCGGGTGAGTCGGGGCCGATGACCAGGCGGAACCTGGCCCCGGCCGGGTCGCCCTCCGCGTGCCACCAGACACGGACCCGCCACAGCGCGCCGTCGCCCGGGTAGGCCGCCGAGTCCATGAAGCCGCGTATCAGATCGGCCGCCACGTCCTCCGCCGTCCGGTTGCGCACCTCCGCCGCGTCGCGCCACGGCGCGGGCTGCGCGGCCCACAGCCCGTCCGGCCCGCGCACCTCGATCCGCCACACCGCGAGCCACGGCGTGACCTCCAGCATCGTCACCACCTGCTCGGCGTCCAGCCCCAGCCGGGCGGCGATCTCCGCCTCCGCCACGCCCTGGATCCGGGCCGCCACCACCGCCTGCGGGAGCAGCCGTTCCGGCAGCAGCCCCTCGGTCCGCAGGCCGGCCAGCGACTCGAAGGTCAGGAAGCGCAGCCGTAGTTCCAGCTGGCGGCCGATGTGGTCCAGGGCCTCCTCGGCCTCCTGCGCCTCCTCGGGCGCGGGGGCCGCGAGCAGCATCCGGCGGAAACCGGCCTCCGCGTCCACCGCCCAGGCGACCGCGTCGGAGGCGAAGCCCAGCTCGGCGAGGCGGTCCCCGAGGAAGACCTTGGCCTGTGCGAGCCCCCGCCGGTTGACGGGGTCGTGCTGGTCGAGGGAGGCCCAGACCTCCACGGCGGCCCGGGTCAGATCGCGGGCCCGCTCCCCGGCCGCCCGTTCCATGGTGCTCGGGCCGCTCTCGCCGCCCGTGCCCAGCGGGTGCCGGGGCAGCCGGTCCGCGTCGCTCAGCGGCCAGGCCAGCCAGACCCCCTGGTTGATCAGACCCCGGGCGTACCACCGGGCGTACTCCGGCGCGTGCCCGGCGGCCTGCCGCGCGTGCCGCAGCCCCTCCTCGATGGCGGCCAGCGCCCCGGCCCGGTCCCCGGCCGCGAACCGGCGGGCCGCCAGGTCCCCCAGGCGCAGCCCCAGCCGGGCCGCGCAGTCGGCATCGGTCCGGGCGGGCTCGCGCAGCGCCCCGATCAGCTCGGCCAGCAGCCGGTCGCTCTCCCCGGGATCCGCGTGCGCGGCCCCCGAGCGGATCCGCGCCCACTGTTCGTCCAGCCGCAGAACGGCCTCTCGCTGTGCCATGCCAGCCCCCCGGCGTCCCGATCGTCGTGCGTCACTGATGAGCGGAGGTGGTCAGCCCCCTGCCCGCCCAACGCACGGCGGACGGGATTCACTCCCAGCGGAAGAACTTCGCGGCGGCGCCCAGTCCCAGCACGGCCCAGACGGCCAGGACGGCCGCGTCGCCCCAGGGCAGCGCGGTCCCGTTCCGGAGCACCTCGCGCAGGCCGTCGGAGAGCGCCGAGATCGGCAGCAGCCCCAGTGCGGACTGCACGGCACCGGGGAACTTCTCCAGCGGCACGATCACCCCGCCGCCGACCAGCAGGAGCAGGAACACCAGGTTGGCGGCGGCCAGCGTGGCCTCGGCCCTGAGGGTGCCCGCCATCAGCAGCCCGAGCCCGGAGAACGCGGCCGTGCCGAGCAGCAGCAGGGCGGCGACCGACAGCGGGTTCCCCTGCGGGGACCAGCCCAGCGCGAGGGCGATCACCGTCAGCAGGGCGACCTGGAGGACCTCGGTGACCAGCACCGACAGGGTCTTGGAGGTCATCAGCGCCCAGCGCGGCAGCGGGGAGGCCCCGAGCCGCTTGAGCACCCCGTAGCGGCGGTCGAAGCCGGTGGCGATGGCCTGCCCGGTGAAGGCGGTGGACATCACGGCGAGCGCGAGGACGCCCGGCGCGAGGAAGTCGACGGACTTCCCGGCACCCGTGTCCACGATGTCCACGGCGGAGAAGAGGGTCAGCAGCAGCGCCGGGATGATCACGGTGAGCAGCAGCTGCTCCCCGTTGCGCAGCAGCATCCGGGTCTCCAGCGCCGTCTGCGCGACGATCATGCGGGACACGGGCGCGGCCCCCGGGCGGGGGGTGAACGTACCGGCGCTCATGAACGCAGCTCCTTACCGGTGAGCTCCAGAAAGACGTCTTCGAGGGTGTGCCGCTCCACCGAGAGGCTGCTGGGCAGCACCCCGTGCTGGGCGCACCAGGAGGCGACGGTGGCCAGCAGCTGCGGGTCCACCTCGCCGGTGACGCGGTAGGCGCCCGGGGTGAGCTCGGCGGCCTGGGTGCCGTCGGGCAGGGCCTTGAGCAGGGAGGCGAGGTCGAGGGAGGGGCGGCCGGTGAAGCGCAGGGTGTTCTCGGCGCCGCCACGGCACAGCTCCTCGGGGCTGCCGTGGGCGATGACCCGGCCGGCGTCCATGATGGCGACCTCGTCGCAGAGCTGTTCGGCCTCGTCCATGTGGTGGGTGGTGAGGACGACGGTGACCCCGTCGGAGCGCAGTTCCCGTACGAGGTCCCAGGTCGCGCGGCGGGCCTGCGGGTCGAGGCCGGCGGTGGGCTCGTCCAGGAAGACCAGCTCCGGGCGGCCGACGACGGCCAGGGCCAGGGCGAGCCGCTGCTGCTGGCCGCCGGAGAGCCGGCGGTAGGGGGTGCGGCCGCAGCCGCCCAGGCCGAGGCGTTCCACGAGGGTGTCCACGTCCAGGGGGTGCGCGTGGAGCCTGGCCACGTGGCGGAGCATCTCCACGGCGCGGGCGCCGGAGTAGACCCCGCCGGACTGGAGCATGACGCCCATCCGCGGGCGCAGGGCCTCGGCGTCGGCGACCGCGTCGAGGCCGAGGACGCGGACGGTGCCGGCGTCGGGGCGGACGTAGCCCTCGCAGGTCTCCACGGTGGTGGTCTTGCCCGCGCCGTTGGGGCCGAGGACCGCGGTGACGCGGGCGCGGGGGACGGTGAGGTCGAGGCCGTCCACGGCGGTTTTGGTGCCGTACCGCTTCACCAGTCCGCGGATCTCCACGGCGGGGTCGTTGCTCATGGGGGGTGAGTCTACGGAGGCCGCCGGGGGGTCCCCGGTCCTGGGGGTGGGGGGTCACCGCCCCGCCGGACGGCGACCTTCACGGGGCCTGCGGGGCTCGCGCGACCTGCGCGACCCGCGGGACCTGCAGGTCCCGCGGGGACGCGGCCGGAATGTCCGTCCTGCGGCCGCCCGCGGCGGTTTTCGCGGCCTTCGGATTCGAACACCGCGCGGCGAACACGGCTCTTTTCGGTCCGGCGGTCCCGGTCGGCCCAGTCCGTTTCCGTGATCTTTTCCGGAATCTCACGTTCACCGATTCCGGCCGCAGTGTGGGTGGAGTCTTGCTGGTGGGAGCCCTTCGCCGGTGCGCCGGAGGGGCCCGGTACGAATGCGGAGCGATCCTCTCCGATTAACTCTCCGTCGATAAATTAGGTAACCCTTAGTGATGGATACCACCAGGCGTGGCCTCCGTCACGGCTTGTCGGAGCTCGCTTAATTACGCAACAATGGCGTTGTGAAATACGGCGAACGGATGAGCGAGGCCCCTCAGGGGGAGCTCGCGACCGGGGAGCGGTCAACCCGCAACCGGGTCGCGCGGTCCATCCTGGACCACGGCCCCTCCACCGTCGCCGACCTCGCGCAGCGTCTCGGCCTCACCCAGGCCGCCGTCCGCCGCCACCTCGACACGCTCGTCGCCGACGACGTGGTCGCACCCCGTGAGCAGCGTGTGTACGGCGCGCGCACCCGGGGCCGGCCCGCCAAGGTCTTCGCGCTCACCGACTGCGGCCGCGACGCCTTCGACCAGTCCTACGACACCCTCGCCGCGGACGCCCTGCGCTGGATCGCGCAGTCCGTCGGCGGGGGCGAGCAGGGGGAGGCGGCCGTCGCCGCCTTCGCCAGGGCGCGCATGGAGGCGCAGGCGCAGACCTACCGGGAGTCCGTCGACGCGGTCGCCCCCGCGGACCGCGCCGAGGCCCTTGCCAGGGCGTTGACCGTGGACGGGTACGCTGCTACGGCGAAGAGCGCTCCCGGTCCGCACAGCGGTGAACAGCTCTGTCAGCACCACTGCCCGGTCGCACACGTCGCCGAGCAGTTCCCGCAGCTCTGCGAGGCGGAGACCGAGGTCTTCTCACGCCTGCTCGGGACGCATGTGCAGCGCCTCGCCACGATCGCCCACGGCGACGGGGTGTGCACCACGTTCATTCCGCGAAGCGCCACACAGACCGACACATCAGTATCTGCAAGTACGGCCGGGAGGAACCCCGCATGACCACGGAGACTGCTCACCCTGAGCTCGATGGCCTGGGCACCTACGAATACGGCTGGGCCGACTCCGACGCGGCCGGTGCCGCTGCCAAGCGGGGTCTGTCCGAGGAGGTCGTCCGCGACATCTCGGCGAAGAAGTCCGAGCCGGAGTGGATGCTGAACCTCCGCCTCAAGGGCCTCAAGCTGTTCGACAAGAAGCCCATGCCGAACTGGGGATCCGACCTCTCCGGCATCGACTTCGACAACATCAAGTACTTCGTGCGTTCCACCGAGAAGCAGGCCGCTTCCTGGGAGGACCTGCCCGAGGACATCAAGAACACGTACGACAAGCTCGGCATCCCGGAGGCGGAGAAGCAGCGCCTCGTCGCCGGTGTCGCGGCCCAGTACGAGTCCGAGGTCGTCTACCACCAGATCCGCGAGGACCTGGAGGAGCAGGGCGTCATCTTCCTCGACACGGACACCGCGCTCAAGGAGCACCCGGAGCTCTTCCAGGAGTACTTCGGCACGGTCATCCCGGTCGGCGACAACAAGTTCGCGTCGCTGAACACCGCGGTGTGGTCCGGCGGCTCCTTCATCTACGTCCCCAAGGGCGTGAAGGTCGACATCCCGCTCCAGGCCTACTTCCGTATCAACACGGAGAACATGGGCCAGTTCGAGCGGACGCTGATCATCGTCGACGAGGACGCCTACGTCCACTACGTCGAGGGCTGCACCGCCCCGATCTACTCCTCGGACTCGCTGCACAGCGCCGTGGTCGAGATCATCGTGAAGAAGGGCGGCCGCTGCCGCTACACGACCATCCAGAACTGGTCGAACAACGTCTACAACCTGGTCACCAAGCGCGCCGTGGCGTACGAGGGCGCGACCATGGAGTGGATCGACGGCAACATCGGTTCCAAGGTCACCATGAAGTACCCGGCCGTCTACCTGATGGGCGAGCACGCCAAGGGCGAGACGCTCTCCATCGCCTTCGCGGGCGAGGGCCAGCACCAGGACGCCGGCTCCAAGATGGTCCACATGGCGCCGAACACCTCCTCCAACATCGTCTCCAAGTCGGTGGCGCGAGGCGGCGGCCGCACCTCGTACCGCGGCCTGGTCGAGATCGGCGAGGGCGCCCACGGCTCCAAGTCGAACGTGCTCTGCGACGCGCTCCTGGTCGACACGATCTCCCGTTCGGACACGTACCCGTACGTGGACGTCCGTGAGGACGACGTCTCCATGGGCCACGAGGCCACGGTCTCCAAGGTCTCCGACGACCAGCTCTTCTACCTGATGAGCCGCGGTCTGACGGAGTTCGAGGCCATGGCCATGATCGTGCGCGGCTTCGTCGAGCCCATCGCGCGCGAGCTGCCCATGGAGTACGCCCTGGAGCTCAACCGGCTGATCGAGCTGCAGATGGAGGGCTCGGTCGGCTAATACCGGCCGCCGCCCGGCATCCAGCACATTCTTTGACGTAGGCAGCGTTTTTTAAGAGAGCGAGCAACACGACAGCCATGGCTGAGGCTCAGAACATCCCGGCGGGCTCCACCACCGCCGGCGCGATCGCGGTGGCCGCCGAGTCCACCGTCGCCACCCGGATGAGCGCGCCGCCGTCCTTCGACGTGGCCGACTTCCCGGTTCCGAACGGCCGCGAGGAGGAGTGGCGGTTCACCCCGCTCGCCCGCCTCAAGGGCCTGCACGACGGCACCGCGGTCGCCGACGGCACCATGAAGGCCCAGATCGACGCGCCCGAGGGCGTGACGGTCGAGTCGGTCGAGCGCGGCGACGAGCGGATCGGCAAGGCCGGCACCCCCGTCGACCGCGTCTCCGCGCAGGCCTTCTCCTCCTTCGCCAAGGCCACGGTCGTCACCGTGCCCAAGGAGACCGTGCTCGCCGAGCCGATCCGGGTCGCGCTGCACGGCGAGGGCGGCACGACCTTCGGTCACACCGTCTTCGACATCAAGCCCTTCGCCGAGGCGATCATCGTGATCGACCACACCGGTGACGGCGTCCGCGCCGCCAACGTCGACATCCTCGTCGGCGACGGCGCCAAGGTGACCTTCGTGTCCGTGCAGGACTGGGACGACACCGCCGTCCACACCTCCCAGCACAACGCGCTGGTCGGCCGCGACGCGAGCTTCAAGTCCGTGGTCGTCACCTTCGGCGGCGACCTCGTGCGCCTGCACCCCCGGATCGCCTACGCGGGCCCCGGCGGCGAGGCCGAGATGCTCGGCCTGTACTTCACGGACGCCGGCCAGCACCAGGAGCACCGCCTCCTGGTCACGCACGACGCCCCGCACTGCAAGTCGAACGTGGTCTACAAGGGCGCGCTCCAGGGCCAGGACGCCCACGCCGTCTGGATCGGTGACGTGCTCATCGAGAAGAGCGCCGAGGGCACCGACACCTACGAGATGAACCGCAACCTCGTCCTGACGGACGGCGCGCGGGTCGACTCGGTGCCGAACCTGGAGATCGAGACCGGCGAGATCGTCGGCGCCGGCCACGCCTCCGCCACCGGCCGCTTCGACGACGAGCAGCTCTTCTACCTCCAGGCGCGCGGCATCCCGGCCGACGAGGCCCGCCGTCTGGTCGTGCGCGGCTTCTTCGCCGAGCTCGTCCAGCAGATCGGTGTCGACGACATCGAGGAGCGCCTGCTCGCCAAGATCGAGACCGAGCTGGCGGCGTCCGTCTGATGAGCTACCTCAAGGCCTGTGCGCTGAGCGAGCTGGAGGAGGACACCCCCAAGCGGGTGGAACTCGACGGCACGCCGGTGTCCATCGTCCGTACCGAGGGCGAGGTGTTCGCGATCAACGACATCTGCTCGCACGCGAACGTCTCGCTCTCGGAGGGCGAGGTCGAGGACTGCATGATCGAGTGCTGGCTGCACGGGTCGGCCTTCGACCTGCGCACCGGGAAGCCTTCCGGTCTGCCCGCGACCCGCCCCGTACCCGTTTACCCCGTAAAGATCGAAGGGGACGACGTGCTCGTCTCCCTCACCCAGGAGTCCTGAGGTATCCATGGCAACGCTTGAAATCCACGACCTGCACGTCTCCGTCGAGGCCGAGAACGGCGCCCGCGAGATCCTCAAGGGCGTCGACCTCACCGTCAAGCAGGGTGAGACGCACGCCATCATGGGTCCGAACGGCTCCGGCAAGTCCACGCTGGCGTACTCGCTGGCCGGTCACCCGAAGTACACCATCACCGGTGGCACCGTGACCCTCGACGGCGAAGACGTCCTGGAGATGTCCGTCGACGAGCGCGCCCGCGCCGGCGTGTTCCTCGCCATGCAGTACCCGGTCGAGGTCCCCGGCGTCTCGGTCTCCAACTTCCTGCGGACCTCGGCCACGGCCATCCGCGGCGAGGCCCCCAAGCTGCGCACCTGGGTGAAGGAGGTCAAGTCCGCGATGGAGCAGCTCCAGATGGACCCGGCCTTCGCCGAGCGCAACGTGAACGAGGGCTTCTCCGGCGGTGAGAAGAAGCGCCACGAGATCCTCCAGCTGGAGCTCCTCAAGCCGAAGATCGCGATCCTCGACGAGACCGACTCCGGCCTGGACGTCGACGCGCTGCGCATCGTCTCCGAGGGCGTCAACCGCGTCCGCGAGACCGGTGAGGTCGGCACCCTGCTGATCACCCACTACACGCGCATCCTGCGCTACATCAAGCCCGACTTCGTGCACGTGTTCGCCAACGGCCGCATCGCCGAGTCCGGTGGCGCCGAGCTGGCCGACCAGCTGGAGGCCGAGGGCTACGACAAGTACGTGAAGGGTGGCGCGACCGCGTGACACAGCTGCCTGGCCTCCTCGACACCGAGGCGATCCGCAAGGACTTCCCCCTGCTGGATCGTGTGGTCCACGACGGGAAGAAGATCGTTTACCTGGACAACGCGGCGACCTCGCAGAAGCCGCGCCAGGTGCTCGACGCGCTGAACGCGTACTACGAGCGGCACAACGCCAACGTCCACCGCGGCGTGCACGTGCTCGCCGAGGAGGCCACGGCACTGTACGAGGGCGCCCGCGACAAGGTCGCCGCCTTCATCAACGCGCCGAGCCGCGACGAGGTGATCTTCACCAAGAACGCCTCCGAGTCGCTCAACCTCGTGGCGAACATGCTCGGCTGGGCGGAGGAGCCCTACCGGGTCGACCGCGAGACCGAGATCGCCATCACGGAGATGGAGCACCACTCCAACATCGTGCCGTGGCAGCTGCTCTCGCAGCGCACCGGCGCGAAGCTGAAGTGGTTCGGCCTCACCGACGACGGCCGGCTCGACCTGTCCAACATCGAAGAGGTCATCACGGAGAAGACGAAGATCGTCTCCTTCACGCTGGTCTCCAACATCATGGGCACGGTCAACCCGGTCGAGGCGATCGTCCGGCGCGCGCAGGAGGTCGGCGCGCTGGTGCTGATCGACGCCTCGCAGGCCGCTCCGCACATGCCCCTGGACGTCCAGGCCCTCGGCGCCGACTTCGTGGCCTTCACCGGCCACAAGATGTGCGGCCCGACCGGCATCGGCGTCCTGTGGGGCCGCCAGGAGCTGCTGGAGGACCTGCCTCCGTTCCTGGGCGGCGGCGAGATGATCGAGACCGTTTCGATGCACTCGTCGACCTACGCTCCCGCGCCCCACAAGTTCGAGGCCGGTACGCCCCCGATCGCCCAGGCCGTCGGCCTCGGCGCGGCCGTGGACTACCTGACCTCGATCGGCATGGAGAAGATCGCCGCTCACGAGCACGCGATCACCGAGTACGCGGTCAAGCGCCTCCTGGAGGTGCCCGACCTGCGGATCATCGGCCCGACCACGGCCGAGGACCGCGGCGCCGCGATCTCCTTCACGCTCGGGGACATCCACCCGCACGACGTCGGCCAGGTGCTCGACGAACAGGGCATCGCGGTCCGCGTGGGACACCACTGCGCGCGCCCCGTCTGCCTGCGGTACGGAATTCCCGCGACGACGCGAGCGTCGTTCTACCTGTACTCCTCTCCGGCCGAGGTCGACGCGCTGATCGACGGGCTGGAGCACGTACGGAACTTCTTCGGATGATGAAGAGTCGGACGACACGAGGCTGACGAGGACGCAGTGAAGCTGGATTCGATGTACCAGGAACTGATCCTGGACCACTACAAGCACCCGCACGGCCGCGGCCTGCGCGACGGTGACGCCGAGGTGCACCACGTCAACCCGACGTGCGGCGACGAGATCACGCTGCGAGTGAAGTACGACGGGGAGACGCTCACCGACGTCTCCTACGAGGGCCAGGGCTGCTCCATCAGCCAGGCCAGCGCGTCCGTACTGAACGAGCTGCTCGTCGGCAAGCAGCTGGCCGAGGCGCAGAAGATCCAGGCCACGTTCCTGGAGCTGATGCAGTCCAAGGGCAAGCTGGAGCCGGACGAGGCGATGGAGGAGGTGCTGGAGGACGCTGTCGCCTTCTCCGGCGTCTCCAAGTATCCGGCGCGCGTGAAGTGTGCTCTCCTGAGCTGGATGGCCTGGAAGGACGCGACCGCCCAGGTGCTGGGCGACGCGGAGAGGAAGACGGCATGACCGAGAACGCGACGCCCGAGGCGTCGACCAAGCCGGCCACCGAGGAAGAGGTCCGCGAGGCCCTCTACGACGTGGTCGACCCCGAGCTGGGCATCGACGTCGTCAACCTGGGCCTGATCTACGGCATCCACATCGACGACGCGAACATCGCCACCCTCGACATGACCCTCACCTCGGCGGCCTGCCCGCTGACGGACGTCATCGAGGACCAGGCGAAGTCGGCGACGGACGGCATCGTCAACGAACTTCGCATCAACTGGGTCTGGATGCCCCCGTGGGGCCCGGACAAGATCACGGACGACGGCCGTGAGCAGCTGCGCGCGCTCGGTTTCAACGTCTGACCTACGCGTAGGTGAGAGGGCCCCCGGCACGGTCGTGCCGGGGGCCCTCCCTGTTCTCCGGCCCGACAGGTGAAGTGCACCAGGAGTTGGCCACGGTGGCCGAATCTTCTCGATGGCCGTCCTGACGGGACGGCGCACGCGAGAGGAACCCCCGTGACCGTTCGCCTTTCACCGGCAGGCCGCTGCGGCGCCGTGGGCGCCGCCGGGGCCGCGGCCCTGCTCCTGGCCGGGCTGACCGTGCCCGCCAGTGCGGACACGGGATACGCGGCTCCGACGATCACCCTGTCCGCCGACCACCTCAGCGGTGCCGTGGGAGCCTTCGGCGACCCCACCGTCACGGCCGACGTGGAGCAGGCCGGCGTCCCGGCCGGGTTCCTGCGGCTCCAGGTGGTCTCCTCCAGCAACCCGGCCGTCGCCGCGGTGGGCGACGTACGCCAGGAGCGCACGCCGGACGGCGACCGCAGGCTGACGGTCCAGGCCCGTGCGCAGGGGTACACCGACCTCACGCTCCGCGTCACCGGCCGCGGCGGCCGGACGGCCACCGCCGTCCTCTCCTACGCCGCCTCGGCGCGGACCGGCGCCGCCTTCGGGACCCGCTACCTGACCGGCTCCTCCGACGCCTCGGCCGCCGTGGACGTGGGCGGCGGCTACGCCCTGGTCGCCGACGACGAGTCCAACGTGCTGCGCCTGTACGACCGTTCCCGCTCCGGCGCACCCGTCAGGTCCTGGGACCTCGGCCCCGCGCTCGGCGCGAAGAAGGAGGCCGACATCGAGGCCGCCGCCCGGGTCGGAGACACCGTCTACTGGACCGGCTCGCTCGGCAACACCAAGGACGGAAAGTACAAGGCCGAACGGAACACCGTCCTCACCACCCGGATCACCGGCTCGGGCGCCGCGACCGAGGTCACCTTCACCGCCGCCTACAAGAGCCTGCGCGACGACCTCGTGGCCTGGGACACCGCGAACGGCAACCGCTACGGCTTCGCGGCAGGGACGGCCGCGGGCGCGGCCCCGAAGCGGATCGACGGCTTCAACGTGGAGGGGCTGGAGTTCGCCCCGGGGTCCACGACCACCGCCTACCTGGGCTTCCGTGCCCCGCTGGCCCCGGCCGTGCCCGGCGGCAAGGCGCTGCTCGTACCCGTCACCAACCTGGACCGGGTCCTCGCGGCCGGCGAGAAGCCCGTCTTCGGTGCCGGGATCGAGCTGGACCTCGGCGGGCTCGCGGTCCGCGACATCCGCAAGAACGCCGCGAACCAGTACCTGATCCTGGCCGGCTCCTGGGCCGCCGACGACAACTCCGACCCCTACGCCCTCTACCAGTGGGACGGGGTCCCCGGCCACGCCCCGCGCAAGCGCGCCGACCTGCCGACCGGCGACCCCGGCGGCTGGGAGGCCATCGTGGACGTGCCCGACCTGCGGGTGCCCGGCGCCCGCGTACAGCTCATCACCGACAACGGTGCCGCCGACCTCTACGGCGACGGCACCGAAGCCAAGGACCTGACGCACCCGGAGTGGAAGAAGTCCCGCTCCGCCTGGTTCGCGCTCGGCCCGATTCGTGGGGGACACCGATGAACAGCAAGCACCTGGGTACGGCCGCGCTCGCGGCGATCCTCCTGGCCGGGCTCAACGCCCCGGCCCAGGCCGTCAGTTACGGCACGCCGACCATCTCCTTCTCGTCCTCGTACCTGTCCGGGGCCGTCGGCGGGGTCGGCGACCAGACCGTGGACGTCACCGTGGGGCAGAGCGGGGCCGACGCCTCCGCGCTCACCGTCAGCGCCACCGCCTCCAGCAAGGCCTCCGTCGCCGGAACCGGCGACGTCACCGTGACCGGCGCCGGCGCCGTACGGCAGCTCGCCGTCACCGCGCGGGGCCGCGGCTACGCCAACCTCACCATCAAGGTGAGCGGACTCGGCGGCAAGAGCGCCACCAAGACCCTCTCCTACGCGGCCTCCGGCGCCGTCCAGAACCCGGCCGACGCCCGCTACCTCAGCGGCGCCTCCGACTCCTCGGCGGCCGTGGACGTCGGCGGCGGCTACACGGTGGTCGCCGACGACGAGAACAACGTGCTGCGCCTGTACGACCGTTCCCGCTCCGCCGCACCCGTCAGGACCTGGGACTTCAGCTCCCAGCTCGGCGTCACCAAGGAGGTGGACATCGAGGGCGCGACGCGGATCGGCGACACCATCTACTGGACCGGCTCGCTCGGCAACAACAAGGACGGCGAGTACAAGGCCCCCCGCAACACCGTCTTCACCACCACGGTGAGCGGCTCCGGCTCCGCGACCCAGCTCGCGTACGGGCGCTCGTACAAGAAGCTCCGCGACGACCTCGTGGCCTGGGACACCGCGAACGGCAACCGCTACGGCTTCGCGGCGGGGACGGCCGCGGGCGAGGCCCCGAAGCAGATCGACGGCTTCAACGTGGAGGGGCTGGAGTTCGCCCCGGGATCCACGACCACCGCCTACCTGGGCTTCCGTGCCCCGCTGGCCCCGGCCGTGCCCGGCGGCAAGGCGCTGCTCGTACCCGTCACCAACTTCGACAAGGTCCTCTCCAGCGGTTCCAAGGCCGTCTTCGGTGCGGGGATCGAGCTGGACCTCGGCGGGCTCGCGGTCCGCGACATCCGCAAGAACGCCGCGAACCAGTACCTGATCCTGGCCGGCTCCTGGGCCGCCGACGACAACTCCGACCCCTACGCCCTCTACCAGTGGGACGGCGTTCCCGGCCACGCCCCGGTCAAGCGCGCCGACCTGCCGACCACCGACCCGGGCGGCTGGGAGGCCATCGTGGACGTGCCCGACCTGACGGTGCCCGGGGCCCGGGTGCAGCTGATCACCGACAGCGGATCGGCGGACCTCTACGGCGACGGCACCGAGGCCAAGGACCTGACGCACCCGGAGTGGAAGAAGGCGCGGGCCGCCTGGTTCACGCTGTCCTAGGGGGCCGCTTCGGCGGTCAGGGTCTCCGCCAGGTGTTCGTGGCGGATCCGCCGGTCCACGTAGAGGAGACCGGCGGGCAGCTGCGGGAAGGCCGGCAGCAGGACCAGGGCCGCCAGAGCGCCCGGGAGGCCGGCCCGCGTCAGCAGCGCGTACCCGGCACCCGCGGTGAAGGCGACGGCCGGTGCGGTCCAGCACAAGGTGCGCCACCAGGCACCCCGCACCAGCCGGGCCGAGCGGCGCAGCGCCGCCACCGGGCCGAGCCCCTCGTACCCGGCGGCGGTGGGTGCCAGCGAGAACAGCACGCCCAGCCACAGGGCGACCGGAGCCAGGGGCAGCAGCACCAGTGGCGGCAGCCCCGCCGCCAGGGCCGCCGCACCCGGGCCCGCCGCCGTCAGCAGGGCCGTCAGCTGGGCCCCGAGCACCCGGGGGGTGCGGGGCAGCGCGGCCCCGAGCAGCCCCGGCACGGTCACGGCGCGGCCCAGGACCGCCGGCCGCAGCAGGGCCGCGATCAGGGCGGTGGCCAGCGCGCAGGTGAAGACCAGGAACAGGGCCGCCGCCGGCAGGAGCACCCATACGAAGGCCCGTTCACCGGCCCGGGGGCTGAGCGAGGCCAGGGCCGCCGCCCCCGCCGCCGCGACGACCAGCACCCCCGCCGCGAGCTGGCCGAGGAGCAGGGCACCGCACAGCCGGCCGCCGTAGCGGGACAGGGCGGCGAAGGCGCCCCCGAGGATGTCGCCGGGCCCCAGCGGGCGCAGGGGCACCACGCCCGGCCGGGGCCGTTGCGGAGGCAGCCAGCCGCCGCCGCTGTGGGTCCAGTGCTGTGCCATACGCGGTCCCCCTGTCGTGTGCGGGGGGACACCGTAGTACCGCAGCCTGTGAGTGTCCTGAGGCTTGCGTGTGTACATCTGTACGCATCGATGTGTACTGTTGTACGCATGCCGTACGTACTGCTTGCGGCGGCCATAGCCGCCGAGGTCGCCGGGACCACCGCGATGAAGTACAGCGAGGGGTTCACCAGGCTCTGGCCCTCACTGGGGACGCTGCTGGGCTACGTGGTGGCCTTCAGTCTGCTCGCGCAGACGCTCCGATCGATGTCGGTCGGCACGGCGTACGCGATCTGGGCCGGAGTCGGCACCGCCGCCATCGCCGCCATCGGCATGGTGTTCATGGGGGAGGCCGCCACCGCCGCGAAACTCGCCGGGATCGCCCTGATCATCGCCGGGGTGGTCCTGCTGAACCTCGGCGGAGCGGCCCACTGATGGCCGACGGAGTGCGCCGGTACGACCCCGAGCGGCGGCAGCGGATCATCGACGCCGCGATCCGGGTGGTGGGGGCCAAGGGGATCGCGGGGCTGAGCCACCGCAGCGCCGCGGCCGAGGCGGACGTGCCGCTGGGCTCGACGACCTATCACTTCAAGAGCCTGGACGATCTGCTGGTGGCGGCCCTCCGGCAGGCCAACGAGGCCTACGCGCCCGCGTTCGCGCCGCGCGGGGGCGAGGACCTGGCGGACGCCCTGGCCCGGCTGCTGGGGGAGGTCCTGGCGGCGGACCGGGGGCGGGCGGAGCTGGAGTACGAGCTCTACCTGGCCGCCCTGCGCCGGCCCGCGCTGCGGCCGGTCGCGGCCGAGTGGCTGGAGTCGGTGGCCGACGCACTGGCGGAACACACCGATCCGGTGACGGCGCGGGCGCTGGTGGCCGTGATGGACGGCATCTGCCTCCAGGTCCTGCTGACGGACTGCCCGTACGAGGAGGCGTACGCCCGCGAGATCCTCGCCCGGGTCCTGGGCCTGCCCCGCCGGCCGTGAGCCGTCGTCACGGGCGGCGCGACGACACCGTGCCGCGGGGCGCCGCCGGTCAGGGCGCGGAGCGGACCGCCTCCAGGGCCGCGGCGACGCTCGCCTCGATGTCCCGGATCGGGTAGAACACCTCGCGCACCGTGCGCTCCCGGTCCACGACCAGCGTCAGTCGCTTCAGCCGGCTCACCCCGCCCGCGCGGAAGGTCGGCAGGCGCAGGGCCGTCACCAGGTCCAGTTCCGCGTCCGAGAGGAGCGGGAAGCGCAGCCGCTCGTGCTCCGCGAACTCCCGCTGCTCGTCCGGGCGCTGGGTCGAGACCCCGTGGACGGTGGCGCCGGCCGCGGTGAACTCCGCGAGCTGGTCGCGGAAGGTGCACGACTCCAGCGTGCACCCCTTCGCGCCGGGGATCCCGGCCCAGCCGGGCGGGTAGGACTCACCCCGGGCGTACGCGCCGGGGAAGCAGTACAGGACCGTGAACGGCGTGTCCGCCACCGGGTCGCGGAGCTCGCCGAAACGGTCCGGCAGCAGCAGCTCCGGCAGTCGGGTGCCGCGCAGCGCGTGCACCCGTGCGGCCTCCTTCGAGGACTCCTCGGTCGTCGCCGTCATCTCTCCCTCTCCCAGGATCCAGGCGTCGCCCCAGTCCTGGAGGGCGACCAGGACCGGGAGCAGGCCCCGCCCGCGCGGGGTCAGCCGGTATTCGTGCCGCACCGGGCGTTCCTGGTACGGCGTGCGCGTCAGCACCCCGGCCTCGACGAGCAGCTTCAGCCGCTCGGCGAGCACCTTGCGGGACATGCCCAGCTCGCGCTGGAGCTCGTCGAAGCGGTGCAGACCGCGCGCGGTGTCGCGCACGATCAGCAGCGTCCACCAGTCGCCCACGACGTCGAGGGCCTGGGCGACGGAACAGTCCGCGTCGCCGAGGTGTGTGCGCTGGGCCATGGCACTCCTTTGTCCGTTGACCCCAGGCTGCCATGCTGACATAGTCCGTTCCTAAAGGGAACTTACTCGATGGGTGCAGGGGGACACGGGTGTGCTGCAGGGGCTCAAGGACGTACCGAGGGTCGTGTGGCTGCTGGCCGCGGGGATCTTCGTCAACGCCGTCGCCGGTTTCACCGTCGTCTTCGTCTTCCTCTACCTGACCGGTCCGCGCGGCCTCGACGCCACCGGGGCGGGCCTGGTCGTCGGCATCGGCGGCGTCGGCCTGGTCGCGGGCAACTTCACCGGCGGCTGGTACGGCGACCGCTTCGGCCACCGCCGTGTGCTGCTCGCCGCCTCGGCCCTCGGGGGATCCGCCCTCGTCGCCCTGCCTGCGGCCCCCACCCTCCTGCTGGCGCTCCTGCTGCCGTTCGCCCAGTACGCCTCCGGGGTGATCCGCGCCGCCAACTCCGCGCTGGTCGCCGTCACCGTGCCGGAAGGCTCCCGCCGCCAGGCCTTCGCCGTCACCCGCTGCCTGTCCAACGGGGGCTTCGCGGTGGGCGGACCCCTCGGAGCCCTCGTCGCCACCGGACTCTCGTACGACTGGCTCTTCGTCGCCGACGGCCTCGGCACCCTCGTCTTCGCCCTCTGGACCGCCCGGGTCGTCCCGGCCCGGGCCGCCACCGCCCCTCCCGCGGCCCCGGACGGGGGTCCGGGCCGCGGGGGGCTGTGGCGGGAGCTGCGTGCGCGGCCCGCCGTACTGGTCCTGCTCGGTGCGATCGCCGTCATCGACGTCGTCTACCGGCAGCACCTGACGACCTTCCCCGTCTACCTCGCCGACCACGGTCTGGACACCCGTGCCTACGGATGGCTCGTCGGGATCAACTGCGGCGTCATCCTGCTCCTGGAGATCCCCGCCGCCCTCGCCCTGCGCAGGCGCTCCCCGCTGCACGTCATCGGCGGCGGACTGGTGCTGGTGGGCGGCGGCTACGCGATGCTGACGGCGGGGGCCGGCGCCGCGACGGCCGTGGCGATGATGCTGCTCCTCACGCTCGGGGAGATCCTCTACAAGACCACCGCAATGGCGTACGTCGCGGACGAGTCGCCGGAGCACGCCGTCGGCCGGTTCCAGAGCCTGTACGCGGGCGTCTCCATCAGCGGGTTCGTCCTCGCCGCGCCCCTCGGCGGAGCCCTGTACGACACCGCGCCGGACCTGCTGTGGCCGCTGTGCGCGGCGCTCGGCGCGGCTGCCGGGGGGATCGTGCTGGTCACGGGTGCGCGGGAGGCGCGGCGACGCGTACGACCGGCACATGAGACCGGTTCGCGACCGAAGGCCGTCGCCGGTTAGGTTTCGGATATGACTGCTACGCGTACCACCGGCGCCGTCGCCGCCGGACTTGCCACCATCGCCGCCGACGGCACCGTCCTCGACACCTGGTTCCCCGCCCCCCGGCTGGTCGCCGAGCCCGGCCCCGCGGGCACCGAGCGCCTCACCGCCGAGCAGGCCGTGGAGCTCCTCGGCGCGGCCGCCGCCAAGGCCATCCGCTCGGACGCGGTCCGCGGCGTCGAGGTCGTAGCCGTCCGCACCGCCATCGCCTCCCTGGAGGACAAGCCGCTGGACGCGCACGACGCGTACCTGCGCCTGCACCTGCTCAGCCACCGCCTGGTCAAGCCGCACGGCCAGAACCTCGACGGCGTCTTCGGCCTGCTGGCCAACGTCGCCTGGACCTCGCTGGGCCCGGTCCCGGTCGACCAGGTCGAGACCGTCCGCCTGAACGCGCGCGCCGAGGGCCTGCACCTCCAGGTCACCTCGATCGACAAGTTCCCCCGCATGACCGACTACGTCGCCCCCAAGGGCGTGCGCATCGCCGACGCCGACCGCGTCCGCCTCGGCGCGCACCTCGCCGAGGGCACCACCGTCATGCACGAGGGCTTCGTCAACTTCAACGCCGGCACCCTCGGCACCTCCATGGTCGAGGGCCGGATCTCGGCGGGCGTCGTGGTCGGCGACGGCTCCGACATCGGCGGCGGCGCGTCCACCATGGGCACCCTCTCGGGCGGCGGCAAGCAGATCATCTCGATCGGCGAGCGCACCCTGATCGGCGCCGAGGCGGGCGTGGGCATCGCCCTGGGCGACGAGTGCGTCGTCGAGGCCGGCCTCTACGTGACCGCGGGCACCCGCGTGACCCTGCCGGACGGCGAGATCGTCAAGGCCCTGGAGCTCTCCGGCGCCGACAACATCCTCTTCCGCCGCAACTCGGTCACCGGCGCCGTCGAGGCCCGCCCCTACAAGGCGGCCTGGGGCGGCCTGAACGAGGTCCTGCACAGCCACAACTGACGCCCGACCGCCCGCGCCCGCGGCCGAGCGGCCGACCGGCCCGCTGGGCCGGTACGACGACGCCCCTCACCCCCCGGCCGGGGGTGAGGGGCGTTCTCGTCGCGAGGGGCCGGGGCACTGCCCGGGGGTGCCGGGACGGTGCCGCGTCAGTGCGGGGCGATCCTGCGGATCAGGCCCGCGAAGGCCTGCTCCTCCGCCTCCGTCAGCTCCACCGACTCCATCGGGTGCGCGCCGGCGCCGCGCTGCGCCGGGATGGCCGGGAGGCCGCCCTGGGCGCCCGGCTCGGGGCGGTGGGAGCGGCTGCCCCACAGCATGTGGCCGAAGCCGAGGACCCAGACGAGCGCCGCCACGAGCAGTACGGCCAGGCCGATTTCCGGGGCGGGGGAGATGGAGGGGAACACGCGGTCCTCCGATGAGTGCGTACGGAACGAGCCGGTACGGAGCCGGGGCGGACGATCGGGCGTGCAGACACTCAACACCACAACCGGCCGAAATCGGGAGGTGTGTGGCGAGCGTCACGCCTGGGTCGAAAGTCCCCCACGGCGCGGGCCGGGTGGACGCAGTGGTTCCGGTCAGCGGCCACGGTGTACCCGTCGGCCGTGGCTCCGGTACGCCGCCGCGGTCCCGGGCGGAGCTCGAACCCCTCGTGGCCCGCTCGGCGGCGCCCTCCTGGCGTGACGCGACGCGGAAGATCACGGCCCGGGCACGGCAAAGGGCCCGGCCGGGACGGCGGCCGGGCCCCCTGCGGTCAGGGGAGGGGCTACGGGCGGAAGCGCAGCACCTGCGGGTCGTGGTCGCTGTTCTGGGCGGAGAACTCGGCGTTGATGTGCACGCTGTCGTACGCGTAGTTCTTGACGCCCGGGCTGACCAGGATCTGGTCCAGGACCTGGGCGTTGCCCTGGTAGACGTAGGAGTAACGTTCCGCCTTCGGCAGCGACTTGATCGCCGAGTACAGCGCCCCGCCGTCCTCCAGCGCCTGCGCGGTGCCGGAGAACTCGAAGTCGTTGATGTCGCCGACGGCGAGCACGGACGCGTTCTTGTCGGCCGCCAGCAGCTGCTTCACGAACCCGTTCACGGCCTGCGCCTGGAGCAGCCGCTTGGTCTCCGAGGAGCGCACCGGGGGCTGGTGGACCGAGGTCAGGCCCTCGTCGCCGCCCTTGGAGGAGAAGTGGTTGGCGATGACGAAGACCGTCTTGCCCTTGAAGACGAACTCGCCGGCCAGCGGCTTGCGGCTGTCGGCCCACGCCGGGTTCGCCGGGTCGATCCGGCCGGGGGAGTGGGTCAGGGCGGCCTTGCCGTTCTCCGTCGTCACGCCGGTCGCCGTCACGGCGTCGCCGGGCGCGCGCTCGGTGAAGGAGACCCGCGCCGGGTTGAAGAGGAACACCTGGCGGATGTTGCCGCCGGGCTCGCCGCCGTCCTTGTTGTTCTCCGGGCTGATCGAACGCCACTGGTAGGCGGGGCCGCCCGCGGCGGCGATGGCCGCCGTGAACTTCGTCAGCGTCTGCTCGGCCGACACGGTGCCGTCGTTCTTGGCGCCGTTGTCGTCCTGGATCTCCTCCAGGGCCAGGATGTCGGGCGAGGCGAGGTTCTCCACGACCGCCTTGGCGAGGTTGTCGAACTTCGTCTGCGGGTCGGTCGGGTCGAGGTTCTCGACGTTGTACGTGGCCACCGCGAGCTCGTTCGCCGCCTGCGGCTTGGTCTTCTCGGGCGCGAGGGTGCCCGCCTTGACGGTGCCCAGGGTGCGGGCGACCAGGGTGTAGCCGCCGAACTGGTTGAAGTCGAGGGGGCCCTCGGTGGTCCCGGTCAGCTTGTCGCCGACGTTGGCCACGGGGAACGGCTGCTGGGCGACCGGCGCGAGCTGCTGGACCTGGAGGCGGCCGGTGTTCTGGGACTCGTACGAGCCGTAGAGCGTGCCGCCGCGCTTGGCGGTGTTCTCCCAGCCCTTCACCGTGACCCACATCTCGCTGTACGGGTCGGTGGCGCCGACCACGCGCGAGGTGCCGATCTTGACGTTCATGCCTTCCAGGGACTCGTAGTAGTCCAGGGCGTAGCGCGAGGGGTCCAGGGTCAGGCCGTTGATGCTGTTGGCGGCGGCCGGGTCGCCCGCCGGGGCGTAGGCGGCCGGCACCGAGTACTCGTTGATGGCGACGGCCTCGGGCAGCGCGTTGCCGGAGGAGACCACCGTGACGGTGGGCTTGGCTATCTGGGTGACCGACTGGTTGCCGGAGTTGACGCCACCGGGAACGTACTCGCCCACCGTGCCCGCGACCTTGACCGCGTCGCCGACGGCGACGGTCGGGGCGGAGCCGGTGAAGACGAAGATGCCCTCGCTGGTGGCGGGGTCGTCGTCGGCGTCGGGGTCCTGGATCCAGAATCCGCGCGAGCCGTAGGTACGAACGCCCGTGACGATGCCCTCGACGTCGGCGACCGGCTTGCCGTTGAGCGGGGATGTCCGGGTGGTGCCCTGGATGTCGTGGATGCGTATCGGATCGGCGGACACGGCGCCTTCGGCCGCGTCGGCGGTGCCCGCGAGCAGGCCGGTGGCCAGCGCGGTGGCGACGAGGGCCGCGACGGCGGCGGAACGGGGATGCGAGGAGCGCATGGGCGGGAACTCCGGATGTGTGGAGGAGGGGGACCTCGTGGGCCCCGGTACATCTACGCGCGTCAATTTCCTGTGTGAGCAGGGAAGTTGTCAAGGCCTCCAGGGAAGACAGGAGTTGACTGTGGGATGAACCAAAGGCGCCGGCCGGTCGGGGCTGCCTGAAATGCGTCTACCCTGGTATGCCGTACCGGACATGACGGTCCGTCCGCCGCCACGTCCGGCGCGGCCTGCCGCGCACCACCTGCACAGCCCCCGCCCCACCCCCCCGCCCCGCCGTCGACCCGAACCACCGGCCGCCCCGAGCCGCCCGCCGCCCCGCGTCACCCGGCGGACCGCATCACCGTCCGACCGTCCCGCCGTCCTACGCGTCCCGTCCGAACCGCTCTACGCATTCGTCCGAGGAGAACCACCGCATGTCCGCAGAGCCGCACCCCACGCTGCCGCCGGTACGGCTGCACTCCGATGCGGAGCTGGCCCGCGACGCCCTCGTGGCCCCGCTGTTCGCCCGCGCCGTACGCCTCGCCCGCTGGGCCGGCCCCGACACCCGTGTCGACGTCGGCGGCGAACTCGTCGCCCCGCAGCTGGCCGAGGCCGTGGCACTGCTCGGCCTCGACGTCGACGACGAGGACAGCCCCGGCCACGCGGCCCAGGCCTGGCGGGTCGCCGTGGACACCGGTCTGGTCGACGTGACGGAGCCGGAGGAGGACGTCGAGGGCGGCGGCGACGGCGCCGAGCCCGAGTACGGCACCGCGGCTCCCGGGGAGGACCTCGCACTGGTTGCCGGCGGTGCGCCCGGCGACGTGCTCGACCTGTGGCTCGCGGCCCTGGACGCCGTCCTCGCCGACGCCGCCGTGCCCGACCTGGACGACCTCGTCGACGCCCTCGACGCGGGCGGCGAGATCGACTTCGACCGGCTCGACTGGAACCCCCAGCGCGAGGCCGACTTCCTCGACGGGGTCCTCGCCAACCTCTACCTGCTCACCGTCACCGAGGGCGGCGCGGGCGAGGGCCCGGTGCCGCTCCCGGTGCTCGCCGCCTCGATGATCGTGCCCGACGACATGGGCGACCCCACCGACGCGGTCCTGGAGCAGGTCTCCGACGCGATGATGCGCCTCGACGACCAGTTCCGGCAGCTGGAGCCCATCGGACTGGTGGAGTTCCGCCCCGTCGACGAGGAGCTGATGACGGAGGCCGACGACGACCTCCCCGACACCGGCGTCGAGGACGACGAGGACGTGTCCCGCTACGGGATGGTCCGGCTGACCCCGCTCGGCCTGTACGGCGTCCGCGCCCGGATGCTGGAGGCCGGGGTCGAGGCCCCCGCCCTCGGCGAACTCGCCGACAAGGGCGCCGACGTCCTGCTCGACGCGGTCTCCTTCTACTCCGAGGACGCGGCGCAGGCCGAGATCGAGCAGTGGCTGGCGGGGCGTGAGCTGCCCGCCGCGGTCGCCGAACTGCTCGCCGCGGCACGCGGCGCCGACGACGCCGCCCCGCTGCGCCGGCTGCGCTGCCAGCAGGCCCTGACCCCGGCCGGGCGGGAGGCCGAGCCGGCCGTCCGGGCCGTGCTGGACGACCCGGAGCTCGGCGGGCTCGCCCGGGTCTGGCTCGCGGAGCACGGGGTGGGCGACGTACCGGCACCGGACCCGGAGATGGTGCTGTGGCTGACGGTCGACACCATCGCCGCGCAGCTCGCCGCGGACGGGGAGACCGAGGAGCTGCCGCTGCTGATGCGGACGCTGACCGAGCACCACAACGAGTTCTTCGAGCTGGCGTGGCGGGTCGAGCACCCCGCGACGGCGTACGTGCTGGAGGCCATGGGGCGGCTCCACCCCGACAAGAAGTCCTCGAAGGAGGCGCGCAAGGCCGCGTTCAAGGCCCGCTCCCGCCGGCCCTGACCGGCCCTGGCACCGGCTCTTACGCCGGCCCCGGCCGGGGCCGGCGCCGGGACCAGGGCGCTGACCGGCGGCGGGCGTCGTGGGGCGCCCGGGGGCTCGGGCCGGTTCCGGGGCACGGGCCGGTTCCGGGGCCCGGACCGCCGGTGCACAACCAGCCGTTCGAGTGGCCGGAGTACGCCATTCCGGCCACCGGCAAGGGGTCGGCTCCGCTTTCGGGGTAGTTCAGCCGCCGTTCACGTACGGGCGGGAGCGTGTGCGCCGACGACCGTACGTCAGGCGCACCACCTCCCCACCCTGGAGACCCGATGCCCCTCAGTCGCAGAGACTTCACCGCCCGTACCGCCATCGCGGGAGCGGGTGTCGCCCTCACCGGAACGGTCGGCGCCCTGGCCACCGCCCCCGGGGCACTGGCCGCCGACGACGGCCCCAGCGCCAACGGGCACGACGAGCACGGCCGCCCCCACGGCCCCGGCTACGGTCCGCTCCTGCCGGACCCCGCCGGACTCCTCGCGCTCCCGGCCGGGTTCACCTACCGCGTGATCACCCACAGCGGTGTCACCACCCTCGAATCCGGCGAGAGCACCCCGTCCAACCACGACGGGACGGCCACGTTCGAGGGACACCGCGGGGTCACCCTCCTGGTCAACAACCACGAGCTGAAGGGGCCGCGCGCGAACTGGACGCACCCCGTCCCGCTCACCGACGGCCTGGTCTACGATCCGGCCGCGGCCGGCGGCTGCACCGTCGTCGAGGTCCGGCGCGGCGGCGAGGTCGCCGAATGGGTGGGCATCGCCGGTACGTCGACCAACTGCGCCGGCGGAGCCACCCCCTGGGACACCTGGCTGACCTGCGAGGAGACCGAGGACCTGGCCGGCAAGAACGGCATGACCAAGGACCACGGCTACGTCTTCGAGGTCGACCCCAACGACCGCCGGGCCAACCGTGACCCCCAGCCGGTCAAGGCCTTCGGACGGTACGCCCACGAGGCCGTGGTCATCGACCCGCGCCAGGGCCACGCCTATCTGACCGAGGACGCCTCCGGCCCCAACGGGCTGCTCTACCGCTGGACCCCGCCGCACGGCTTCCGGCACGGGCGCGGCAGGCTCCGTACGCTCGCGGCGGACGCCGGGGTGCTCGCGGCCGCCAAGTGCTTCGACTCCTCCGGCCGGTTCGTGGACGACCTCTCGCGCGCCACGAAGACCGGCACCGTGTACGGGGTCGACTGGGTGGCGGTCGCCGACCGCGACGCGCGGACCGCCTCGGTGCGCAAGCAGTTCGCCGCGGGCGCCGTGACCCGGGCGCGCAAGCTGGAGGGGATGTGGTGGGCCGACGGGGGCGCGTACTTCGTGTCCTCCTACGCGCGCGAGGAGAGCCCGGGCGCCGCGCACGACGGCCAGGTGTGGTTCTACGACCCGAAGCGGCGGACCATCCGCCTCGTCGTCCTGATCGGGGTGAACACCGCCCCGGGGGCGGAGGGCGGCTACGACGGCCCCGACAACATCACCGTGTCCCCGTACGGCGGCCTGGTCATCGCCGAGGACGGCAGCGGTCTGCAACACCTGCTCGGGGCGACCGAGTCGGGCCGGGTCTACCCGCTGGCGCGCAACGAGCTGAACATCGGCACCGCCGAGGCACCCGAATACTCGGAGTTCACCGGGGTCTGCTTCTCCCCGGACGGCCGCACCCTGTACGCCAACATCCAGGAGCCCGGCATCATGTTGGCCGTCACCGGCCCCTGGCGGCGCGACCGCTGAGGCGGGGCGGGACCGCCGGCGACGTACGGCGGACCGCGGACGTCGTGGGGCTCCGCCCGTCCGGGCGGGGCCTCACCGGTCCGCGCAGACCTCCGCGCGGGAGGCCGCGGCCCACTCCTCCAGCAGGAACTCGTACGCCTGCGAGGGCCACTCCCCGTCCACCCGGGTCTCGACGAGCAGCCGTATCGCCTCGTTCGCCTCGGAGGCGGACGGGCGCGCGGGGCCGGCGGGTCGGAGTGTGTTCTGCATGGGTTCAAGGCTACGGGCGGGCACTGACAGCCACCTCCGGATTACGCGTGGCATCCATCACCCGGCGGCGCTTCCCGGACGGCCCGGTCGCGTCATGTGCCCGCCCACCTGCTCAGAGTGCCTGCGAGGCGGGCTTGACCATGCCCCGCACTGTGCGGGACTTCACAAACTCGCCCATGGCCGTCATCTCCCATTCCCCGGAGAACTGCTTGATCAACTTGGCCATCATGACCCCGGTCTGCGGCTCGGCGCTCGTGAGGTCGAAGCGCACCAGCTCCTCGCCGCTGGCCGCGTCGATGAGCCGGCAGTAGGCCTTGGCGACCTCGGTGAACTTCTGGCCGGAGAAGGAGTTCACCGTGAAGACCAGGCCGGTGGCATCGGCGGGCAGCCGGCCGAGGTCCACGACGATCACCTCGTCGTCCCCGGCGCCCTCACCGGTGAGGTTGTCGCCCGAGTGCTTGATCGCGCCGCCCAGGATGGACAGCTTGCCGAAGTAACAGCTGTCGATGTGGTTGCGCTGCGGGCCGTAGGCGATGACCGAGGCGTCGAGGTCGATGTCGGCGCCGCGGAAGGCGGGCTCCCAGCCGAGGCCCATCTTGACCTGGGAGAGCAGCGGGCGGCCGCCCTTGACCAGGGAGACCGTCTGGTTCTTCTGGAGGCTGACCCGGCCCTTGTCGAGGTTGATCTTCCCGGTGCCGGCCGGGGCGGCGGCGGGCGGGGCCGGCGGTGCGGCGGGCGTCGCGGACGGGCCGGCGGCCGGACCGCCCAGCCAGGGGGAGACCGGGTGCGCGACCGCGGGGGCGGGGGGTGCCGGGGGCATCGGCGGTGCGACGGGAGCCGCGGCCGCGGGGGCGGCCGGTTCCTCGTCCACGGAGACCCCGAAGTCGGTGGCGATGCCGGCGAGGCCGTTGGCGTACCCCTGGCCGACCGCGCGGACCTTCCACACGCCGCCGCGCTGGTAGACCTCGACGACCACGAGGGCGGTCTCCGGGCCCAGCTGCGGCGGGGTGAAGGTGGCGATCACCGCGCCGGACGCCGCGTCCCGCACGGTGGCGGTGGGCTCGATGCCCTGGAAGGTCTGCCCGGCGGCATCGGGGCTGGCCGTGACCACGATCCGCTCGATGCCGGGGGGCAGCGCGCCGGTGTCCACGGTGATGGAGTCCGGCGCCGCCCCGCCGCCGGACCGGTAGCTGACACCGGGCCCGGACGGCTGGTTGTAGAAGATGAAGTCGGCGTCGGAACGCACCTTGCCGTCCGCCGCGAGGAGGAGGCCCGACACGTCGAGCCGCACCGGAGCGGCCACGTCCACCGTCACGCCGACGGTGTTGAGCGGCAGGTTGGAACCAGGGGTCATAGCGGTCATGCCCGGAGAACGACCGGAGCCGCTTTGCCGTTCCCTTACCCTCGCGGGAGATTCCCGCGGCAGGGGTCAGCGGCGGTTGCGGGGGTGGTCGCGGGCCGTGCGCTCGTTGCCGAACTTGTACGAGCCCGTCCAGCGGGCCATCACCAGCTGGGAGTCACCGGACTCCACCTCGGCCAGGAACTTGTCGGCCCGGCCGCCGCGCAGGGTGCCCGCGGCGCGGCCCCGGTGCGTGATGACGACGGTGCGGTCGTGACGTACCTCGTACGTGAACCCGTGCGGTTTCGGCATGCGCGCAGCCTGCCCCGCCGCCGGCGGGGCGGGCAACGGATTTAGCGGCCACGGACCCTGGCCCGGGCCTGACTCGGGCTTGACTCGGCCAGGGCCCGCGGCCGTGGGCTCAGCGCTCCCCTCCGGTCACCCGGCGGGGCAGTCCCAGGGGATTGGCCTCGCGCAGCTCCGGCGGGAGCAGCGCGTCCGGGACGGACTGGTACGCCACCGGGCGCAGCCAGCGTTCGATCGCGGTGGCGCCGACGGAGGTGGAGTGGGAGGTGGCCGCCGGGTAGGGGCCGCCGTGGTGCTGGGCCGGGGCCACCGCGACCCCGGTCGGCCAGCCGTTCACCACGATCCGCCCGGCCAGCTCCGTGACCTGCCCGATCAGTTCGGCGGCCGAAGGGGAGCCGGCCGGGCCCGGGACGCCCTCGGTCTCGGCGGCGGACAGGTGGAGGGTGGCGCTCAGGTTGCCGCCGAGCCGGGCCAGCACCTCGGTCGCCTCGCGCGGGTCGGCGTAGCGGACGACGACCGTCACCGGGCCGAAGCACTCCTCCAGGAGCACCTCATGGGGGCCGCCCTCCAGGAGTGTCGCGGCCCGGACGCTCAGGTAGCCCGCGCCGACGGAGTGCTCCCCGCCGGGGCCCGGGAGGACGGGGGCGGTGACGCCGGGCAGCGCGGCCCGCTCGCGGACGCCGGCGAGGAAGTTCTCCCGCATCCGGTGGTCCAGCAGCACCCCCGGTCCGGTCTCCCCGAGGGACTTCGCGAGCGTGCCGGTGAGCCGGTCGCCGTCGGGGCCCTCGGGGACCAGGACCAGGCCCGGCTTGACGCAGAACTGGCCCACCCCGAGGGTGACCGCGCCCGCGAGGCCGCCACCGATCTCCTCGGCGCCCTCGGCGGCGGCCGCCGGGGTGACCACGACGGGATTGAGGGAGCCCAGTTCGCCGTGGAAGGGGATGGGGACGGGCCGGGCGGCGGCCGCGTCGAACAGGGCCCGGCCGCCCCGCAGGGAGCCGGTGAACCCGGCGGCGGTGACGAGGGGGTGGCGGACCAGCTCCAGCCCGGCGTCGAAGCCGTGCACGACGTGGAACACCTCGGGCGGCAGCCCGCACGCCCCCGCGGCCCGGCGCAGCAGCGCGGCGCACAGCTCGGAGGTGGCCGGGTGGTCGGGGTGTGCCTTGACGACCACGGGGCAGCCGGCGGCGAGGGCGCTGGCGGTGTCCCCGCCGGGGACGGAGAAGGCGAGCGGGAAGTTGGAGGCGGCGTAGACGGCGACCACGCCCAGCGGCACCTTGTACCGGCGCAGTTCGGGGCGCGGCGGGGTGAGCGTGGCGTCGGCGCGGTCGATGCGGACGTCGAGGTGGGAGCCCTCCTCGACGGCGTCCGCGAAGGCCCGCAGCTGGCCGGTGGTGCGGGCGAGTTCGCCGGTGAGGCGGGCCGGGCCGAGCGCGGTTTCGGCGTCGGCGGTCTCGACGACCAGGGGGCCGGCCTCGTCGAGCAGGTCGGCGGCGGTGCGCAGGAAGGCGACGCGGGCGGTGCGGTCGGCCAGGGCGGCGCGGGCGGAGTGGGCCGCGCGGACGGTCCGGTCCACGTCTTGGGGCGTCGCTTCGGCGGTGACCTGTTCGCGCTGCTTCCCGGTGCGGGGGTCCACACTCCAGACTGGTGTCGCTGCCATCGCCCGCTGCCTCCTGGATCGTTCAGTATTCTGAACGCCGTTCCGGTGGATGAATGATCACTTCTGCTGCGGACTCTATTTCCGCGTCCATCGTGTGACAAGAGGCGATCAGAGCAGACCAGAGGGGAAGCAGGCGCATGGCGACAGCCGAGACGGGTGAGACTGGCAGGACAGCCGAGACGGGTGTGACCGGCGGGACCGGCGGGACGGCTGAGGCGGGGGAGGCGGCCGGGGCGGCGCCGGTGAAGTCGGCGGTGCGCACCGTGCTGCTGCTGGAGCATTTCGCGGCCCGGCCGGGACTGCACAGCCTCGCCGACATCCAGAACGACCTCTCCCTGCCCAAGTCCAGCCTCTACATGCTGCTGCGCACCCTGGTGAACCTGGGCTGGGTGGAGACGGACGCCACCGGCACCCGGTACGGCATCGGCGTACGGGCCCTGCTCGTCGGCAGCTCGTACATCGACGGGGACGAGGTGGTGGCGGCGGCCCGCCCCACCCTGGACCGGCTCTCGGACGACACCACCGAGACCATCCACCTGGCCCGGATGGACGGGACCAGCGTGGTGTACCTCGCGACCCGGCAGTCCCAGCACTACCTGCGGCCCTTCACCCGGGTCGGGCGGCGGCTGCCGGTGCACTCGACCGCGCTCGGCAAGGCGCTGCTGGCCACGCACACCGACGAGGAGGTGCGCAGGCTGCTGCCCCGGCGGCTGGAGGCGGTCACGCAGCACACCATCACCGACCGGGAGCGACTGGTCGAGGAGCTGGCGCTGGTGCGGGAGCAGGGGTACGCGGTGGACCGCGAGGAGAACACCCTCGGGCTGCGCTGCTTCGGGGTGGCCGTGCCGTACCGGACGCCGGCGCGGGACGCGGTGAGCTGCTCGGTGCCGGTGGCGCGGCTGACGCCGGGGCACGAACAGGTGATCAAGGCCGCTCTGTTCGAGGCGCGGGACCGGCTGTCGGTGGTGACGCGGCGGATGTGAGCGGGTCCCGGGCGGACGGTCGCCCGGGCGGGTACGTGGGTGGGCATGCGGGTGGGGGCACGCGGGTGGGGGGCGCGCGGCGGGCGGTGGTGCGCTGCGGACGCAGGGGTTCCTCCCCCGGGTGGGGGAGGCGGATCACCTTCGTGGGGGAGGTGGCGGGGAGCCGCGCACGGGACCGTTGGGACATGACCACACGAGCGGCGCAGACAACGACCCCGACGCGGCCGACGGCTCCCCACCCGGGGGTCGGGCGGCGGATCCTGGTGGGTGCGGCAGTGGCCGCCACCCTGCCGTACCTCAGCCTCAAGGCGGCCTGGGTGGCCGGGAGCCATCTCGGCATACCGGAGGGCAGCATCCTGTTGAAACCCGGGCTGTTCTTCACGGCTGCCAACGCCATGACGCTGGCGATGGACGCCTGCGTGATCCTGCTCGTGCTGCTGCTCACCCGCCCCTGGGGCATGCGGGTCCCGTCCTGGCTGCTGACCGTGCCGGTCTTCGTCGCCACCGGGCTGCTCACCCCGATCGTCCTCGGCTTCCCCTCCCAACTCCTCGTCAAGGCCCTGGGCATGGGCGCGGACGAGCGGGTCCGGGCCGCGTCGAAGCCCTTCCTCGAATCCTGGGTGTTCGTGGTCGTCTACAGCGGCTTCATCATCCAGGCGGTCGCCCTGGCCGGACTGTTCGTCCCCTACGCGCGAAAGCGCTGGGGCGGCCTCTGGCAGGGTGCGGCCGGCCGGCGGCTCCCGTCTCCCACGGGGGTGGTGGCGGGAGCCGCGGCGGTGTGCGCCGCGGCCGTGGGCGCGGTGTACCTGTACTGGGCCTTCGGGGGAAGCGCCGGGCTCTCGGCGCAGCAGGCCGCGGTGTACTCGGCGGAGACGGGGGTGGTGTCCGCGGCCGACGCGGTCTGCGCGTTCGGGGCCGCAGCGGGGGCGCTCCTGCTGGCCCGCGGCGGGACGGGCCGGGCGGACCTGCGGCTGGCCCTCGCCTGGATCGGCGCGGGCGCGACGTTCAGCTGGGGGGCGTGGATGCTGCTCTCGGCCGTGGGGCCGCAGCTCGACTCGGGCGACGGGCCCACCCTGGCGGCCACCCTGACCTACGCTGGCCAGATGATCACCGGCCTGCTCTCGGCCGGCGTCCTCATACGGTTCCTGAGGTCCCGCAGGACCGCCTGAGGGACGGCCCGCACGGCCAGGGGGAGCGGCGCCGGGGAATCGGGACCGGGACCGGGATCGGGACCGGGGGCGGAGGCAGGGCCGGAGGCGGGGAGCGGGGCAGCGGGGGGACGGGACGGCGCGGGGCGGTGCGGGTCCGAGCGGGGCGGGCACGAGGCGATCGGGGGATCGGGGGATCGGGGGAGCGGTGAGCGGGTTCGGCGGGGAGGGACCGGGAGCGGGGCGGCCGGGGAAGGCGCGCGGCTGGGCGCGGCGGGTGCGGGAGTGGCCGGGGCGGGCGCTCGGGGCGCGGGCCCGGCTGCGGTGGGTGCACCAGATACTCGGCGGGGCACTGCTGATGCCGTACCTCCTGCTCGCCCAGGTCGGAGTGGGCGCGGCGGCCGGCGGGGCCAACGCCATGGCCTCCCTCCGGCTGACCCTGATCGCCTACGCCGCCGCCCTTCCGCTGGCCGCCGTCACCGGGCTGGTCGGGCTGGTCCGGCCGCTGTCGGTGGCCGCGGCGCGGGCCATGTGCGGGGTGCCGGGGGACACCCTGGCCGAGGGGCAGGCCCGGTCCTGGGCCGCCCGGTGGCGGGCCTCCGCCTGGTGGACCCTGCACCTGGGGGTCGGCGCGGTGGTCAGCGGGGTGAGCCTCGCGGCGCCGCCCATGGCGGTCGTGCTGATCGTGCTGCCGCTCTCGGGCACCCTGCGCGGATCCCACCTCGGGATGGGCCGGCTCAGTACGACGGCCGGGGCGTTCGTGGCGCCGGTGCTCGGGGTGGGGCTGCTGGCCGGGGTCGTCCTCTGCGCCGTCGGGGCGGGGGCGCTGCTGGCCCGGCTCGCGCCCGTGCTGCTGGGCCCGACCTCGGCGGACCGGCTGGCCGCCGCCGAGGAGCGGGCGGCCGACCTCGCCGTGCGCAACCGGCTGGCCCGGGAACTGCACGACGCGGTGGGACACGCCCTGAGCGCCGTCACCCTCCAGGCGGGCGCGGCCCGGCGGGTGCTCGACAGCGACCCCGAATTCGTGCGGGAGGCGCTCGCCGCGATCGAGGACACGACCCGGCGCACCGTGGGCGAGCTGGACGCCGTGCTCGGCCTGCTGCGCGACGGAGACCCGGCGCGGGGCGACGCGGCGCCCGCCCCGACCCTGGCAGCCGACCTCGACGGGCTGCTGGCCCGCAGCCGGGCGGGCGGCACCACCGTCACCGCCGAGCAGCACCCCGGACCGGCCGGGGACTGGGCGCAGCTCCCGGCGATCGCCTCGCGCGAGGCGTACCGGATCGTCCAGGAGGGGCTCAGCAACGCCCTGCGCCACGGGGCGGGGCCGGTCGCCCTGCGGATCCGGGTCCACACGTCCGACCGTCGTCACCGTGAACTGGAGATCACCATGACCAACCCGACGGCGCAGTCGCCGGCCCCGCGGGCGGGGGAGGAACGGCGCACCACCGGCGGCCGCGGGCTGCGGGGCGCCGCCGAGCGGGCCGCGCTGCTCGGAGGCCGCGTCGAGGCCGGGCCGTACGACGGCGGGTGGCGGCTGAGGGCAGCCCTGCCACTCGGCAGCACGCCCGCCGGGCCGGCGGACGGGCCTCCCCGCAGGTCGGCGGGCGAGCCCCTCGACGGGCCTGTGGGCGGGCCTCTCGACGGGTCGGCGGATGGGCCTCCCCGCAGGTCGGCGGGCGGGCTCCCCGATGGGCCGGTGGACGGGCTCCCGGACGGGCCCCCCGGCGGGGCGTCGGGAGGGGCCTCCGGCCGGTCGCCGGGAGGGGCCTCCGGCCGGGTCGCGGGGAGGTTCGGCCGGGGGGCTGCCGGGGAGTCCTCCGAGGGGCCCGTGGTCGTGGGGCGGGCCGTGGGCCGCCGCCGGGGCCGGGGGGCCGGGCGATGAGCCGGCCGCCGCTGCGCGTGCTGATCGCCGATGACGAGCGGATGGTCCGTACCGCCCTGCGCGTCATCCTCGACGCCGAACCCGATCTGGAGGTCGTCGCAGAGGCCGCCTCCGGAGCCGAGGCCGTCGGGCTGGTCCGCTCACTGGCGCCGGACGTGGTGCTGATGGACGTCCGGATGCCGGAGATCGACGGCATCCGGGCCACCGAGCAGATCCTCGCGACCATGGCCGAACCACCCCGGATCGTGGTCGTCACCACCTTCGAGAACGACGCCTACGTCTACGACGCGCTGCGCGCGGGCGCCTCCGGGTTCCTGCTCAAGCGGGCCGACGCGGACGAGCTGATCGGCGCGGTCCGGCTCGTCGCCCGGGGCGACTCGCTGCTCTTCCCGGCCGCCGTCCGCGCGCTGGCCGCCGCGCACACGGCCGCCGCAGCGGCCCCGGCCCCGGCCTGGGCCTCCCGGCTCACGGAGCGCGAGGCCGACGTCCTGCGCCTGATGGCCTCCGGCCTGTCGAACCACGAGATCAGCGAGCACCTGGGGGTGGGCCCGCAGACCGTCAAGACGCACGTGGCCGGCGTCCTGGCCAAGACCGGCTCCCGCGACCGCACCCAGGCGGTCATCGCCGCCTACGAGGGAGGCTTCATCATGAGGAAAGGCTGAGAACCCCGCCACAATCGGGGCAGAGTGGAACGCACGGGACCGTCCGCGCGTCCTTCAGGGGGATGAACAAGACGATCAGGCGTGCGTCGGTCTTCTGTCTGCTTCTGGTGCTGGCCCTTTTGGTGCGGGTCACCTGGGTGCAGGCATACCAAGGCCAGGCCCTCGCAGACGACAAGAACAACCGGCGCAACCTCATCGGGCAGTACGAGAACCCGCTGGGGAACATCATCGTGGGCGGGCAGGCCATCACCGGCTCCACGAAGACGGGCGGCAAGGACTTCGGCTACAAGAGGACGTACCTCGACGGCCCGCTCTACGCGCCGATCACCGGCTACAGCTCCCAGGCCTACGGCACCACCATGCTGGAGGGCGTCTACAAGAACATCCTGAACGGCTCCGACACCCGGCTCAAGACGGTCATGGACACGCTCACCAACAAGCGGGCCGATCCGGGCAACGTCCTGACGACCATCGACAGGGACGTCCAGAAGGCCGCCTACGACGCCCTCCAGGGCAAGCAGGGCTCGGCCGTGGCCATTGACCCGGCGACGGGAGACATCCTCGCCGTCGTGAACAACCCCTCGTACGACCCGGGCCGGATCACGGGGGCCAACGACGGGGAGGCCTGGAAGGAACTGTCGGCCGACCAGGGCAAGGCCATGGAGAACGTGGCGCTGCGCAAGCCGCAGGCCCCCGGTTCCACCTTCAAGCTGGTCACCCTCGCGGCGGCGATCGAGAACGGGCTGGTCACCAGCATCGACGCGCCGACGGGCATCCCGGCTCCGTACACGATCCCGGGCACCCGCACGAACCTGCCCAGCGAGGCGGGAGACGCGGCCTGCAACAACGTTTCGACGCGTACCGCCCTCAAGCTGTCCTGCAACAACGTCTTCGCCGAGCTGGCCTCCCGGCTGGGCCAGGACAAGATGCGGGCCACGGCCGAGAAGCTCGGGTTCAACGTCCAGATCGACACCCCGGTCCGCACCAACCCGCCGAGCAAGTACCCGACGAAGAAGATGTCCATCGACCAGGTCGCGCAGACCGGTATCGGCCAGTTCGACGTGCAGGCCACCCCGCTCCAGATCGCCATGGTGACCGCCGCCATCGAGAACGGCGGCAAGCTCGTCGCGCCGCACATGGTCTCCGAGGTCACCGACGCCGACGGCAACGTCCTGGAGAGCTTCAAGAACCCGAAGTCGCAGGAGGTCATGAGCGCGAGGACCGCCTCCATGCTCCAGGACGCCATGCGCACGGTGGCCACCGAAGGCGGCGGCAAGCCCGCCCAGGTCGCGGGCGCCGAGGTGGGCGGCAAGACGGGTACCGCCCAGCGCGGCGTGAACAACAACATCCCGCCGCTCGCCTGGTTCACCTCGTACGGCAAGTCGGGCGGCAAGCAGATCGCCGTCGCCGTGATGATCGAGAACTCGGACACCGACCGTTCCGAGATCGGCGGCGGCAAGCTGGCCGCGCCGATCGCCCAGAAGATGATGGCGGCCTGGCTGAAGAAGTAGCGGTCGCACGGGAGAAGACGACGCGCCGGGAACCGAACGGGGTTACCGGCGCGTTCTCCCTCCCATGATCAGGACCGCACTCCCGAGCGACGTCGCCGCCATCGCCGCCCTGCACGCCCGGGCGCGCGCCACCTACTACCGGGGCCGCGTCCCGGAAGAGGAGTACAGCGGCGCGGCGGAGCAGGCCCGGTCCCGCGAGGGCTGGGCCCGCGCGGTGGGCCGGGCGCAGTCGCAGGGCCGGGTGTTCTGCGCCGAACGGGACGGTGAGGTCACCGGCGTGGCCGCCTACCTCACCGCCGACGGCGAGACCACCCTCACCCAGCTCCACGTCGACCCCGCCCACTGGCGCCGGGGCACCGGGGCCGCCCTGCACGCCGCCTGCCTCGACGCCTGGCGCCGGGCCGGGATCGAGCGGGTCCGCCTGGAGGTCTACGGGCACAACCTGCGGGCCCAGGCCTTCTACGCCTCCCACGGCTGGCGCCCCGACCCGGCGGACACCCCCTCCGGCACCCATCGCACCCTCTGGCTCCGGGTGCCCCGGGCGTCCGGGGAATGAGGCGGGCCGAGGGATGGTTGAAGCGGAAACCGTTTCATCCCCCCTCAGAACCCGGAGAGAAGAAGGATCATGCGCGTCGAGATCTGGAGCGACATCGCCTGCCCCTGGTGCTACATCGGAAAGGCCCGTTTCACCAAGGGTCTGGCCGCCTTCGCGCACCGCGACGAGGTGGAGGTCGTCTTCCGGTCCTTCGAGCTCGACCCGGGCAGCGCCAAGGGCGTCACCGCCCCCGTGCTGGAGATGCTGGCCCGCAAGTACGGCCGCACCCTCGACGAGGCGCGCGGCATGGAGGAGCACGTCGCGGCGAGCGCCCGCGCCGAAGGGCTGACGTACCGGACCGAGGGCCGCGACCACGGCAACACCTTCGACGTCCACCGCCTGCTGCACCTGGCCGCCGCCCGCGGCCGCCAGGAGGAGCTGCTCGACCTCGCCTACCGGGCCAACTTCGCCGAGGAGCGGTCGGTCTTCGACCCCGAGGTGCTGGTCGCGCTCGCCGTCGAGGCGGGGCTGGACGAGGCGGAGGCCCGGGAGGTCCTCGCCGACGAGTCCGCCTACGCCGACGGGGTCCGGGCCGACGAGCGGGAGGCGGCCGAACTCGGCGCCAACGCCGTGCCGTTCTTCGTGTTCGACCGCCGCTACGGCATCTCCGGCGGCCAGCCGGCCGAGGTGTTCACCCAGGCGCTGGAGGAGGCCTGGGCCGGGCGCGAGCCGGTCGGGGCGGACGCCGCCGCCGAGGCCTGCGAACCGGACGGAGCCTGCGCCGTTCCCCAGGCCTGATTCCGGCGGCAGGGGTGGGGGTCCGGGCGCCCGCCGCCGGAGTCCCACCCCCGATGCCACCTCATAAGGCATCCTTTGGGATGACCTGCATAAAAAGACAATGGACTTTGAGGTGTCCCTGGCGCAGAGTTGACGCCATGGACACCATCGACGTTCCCCTCGCCGACCTGTGCCGCGCCGAGTTCGCGCACTCCACCACCTACCTCAACACGGCCACCAGCGGGATCCTCCCGCGCGCGGCCGTGGCCGAGGTGCGCGCGCTCGCCGACGCCGCCGGGGCCGGACTGCCCGCCGGATTCGGCGACTTCGAACGCGTGGACCGGGTCCGTGCGGCCTTCGCCCGCCTGGTCGGGGTCGATGCCGGACGGGTGGCCGTCGGCTCCTCCGTCGCCGCGCACGTCGGAGTGATCTCGGCCTCCCTGCCGGCCGGCGCCGAAGTCCTGGTCCCCGAGGGCGACTTCGCCTCCGTCATGAACCCCTTCGTGGTGCGCGGAGACCTCAGGGTCCGCTTCGCCCCGCTGGAGTCCCTCGCCGAGGCCGTGGACGCGGACACCGAGCTGGTCGCGCTGAGCGCCGTCCAGTCCGCCGACGGACGCACCGCCGACCTCGCCGCGATCCGCGCGGCGAGCGCCGCGCACGGCGCACGGATGCTCGTCGACGCGACCCACGCCGCGGGCTGGCTGCCCTTCGACGCCTCGCCCTACGCGTACACGGTCACCGCCGGGTACAAGTGGCTGCTGGGCGGCCGTGGAGCCTCGTACCTCACGGTCTCGGAGGAGGCCCAGCCCGGCCTGGTCCCGCTGCACGCCGGCTGGGTGGCCGCCGAGTCGATGTGGGACGCCACCTACGGCCCGATGCGCCGACTGGCCCGGGACGCGCGCCGCTTCGACGAGTCCCCCGCCTTCCTCGCCTACCACGCCGCCGAGCCCTCGCTCGCGCTGCTGGAGCGGGTCGGCATCGAGGCCGTGCACGCGCACGACACCGCACTGGCCGCCCGATACCGGGCCGGCCTCGCCCGCCTCGGCCACGAACCCGTGCCGGGCGGGGCCCCGATCGTTTCCGTCCCGGGCCTCGCCGGCCACCAGGCGCGGCTCCTCGAAGCCGGGGTGTCCACCGCGGCCCGGGCCGGGGCGCTGCGGGCCTCGTTCCACCTGTACAACACGGAGGCGGACGTCGACCGGCTGCTGGACGTGCTGGCCGGCTGACCCCGCCGCCCCGCCGCCCCGCCGCCGCCCCGAGGGCCCCGCGCCCCGAGGCCCCGGTGGCCCCGAGGTCCTACCGCCAGGCCGCCGTCGCCGCCGCCAGCGCCGGGGCCGGGTCCGCGGACAGTGCCGAGGCCAGGGCGTTCAGCGCGGCGGCCACCGCATCGGGCGAGGCCGCCGGGCCGTAGTGGTTGACCCGGACCATCTCCTGGGCCAGGGCCCCGCCGCCCGCCGCGAGCGGGGCCGACGGGTCCGCCGAGAGGGCCTTCGCCACCACCAGGGAGGCGTCGGCGACCCGCAGCGTCGTCGCCACCGGCGCCGCCTGCGCCGGGTCCGTGACCCACGGGGCGATGCCGAGTGCCGCCGCGCCCGCCCGGGTGGCGCGGGCGGCGGCCTCGTGGCGGGCCAGCACCCCGTCCAGGCCCTCGGCCGCGATGCGGTCCAGGCAGGCCTCCAGGGCCAGCATCTCCAGCTGCGCGGGCGCGTGCAGCAGGGTCTTGCGCCCGCCGTCGATCCAGCGCTCCTTCCAGTCCAGGAGGGAGAGGTACGAGCGGCGCGGCGCCGCCGGGTTCCGCGCGAACCGCTCCCACGCGCGGTCCGACACCGACACCGCCGAGACCCCGGCCGGGCCGCCCATCGCCTTCTGGGCGCCGATCACGCACAGGTCCACGCCCCACGCGTCCGGCAGCAGCGGTTCGGCGCCCACCGAGGCCACCGCGTCCAGCATGAACAGCGCCCCGTGGGCCCGTACCGCCTCGCCGATCTCCGCCACCGGGTTGGTGTTGCCGGTGGCCGCCTCGGCGTGCACCAGCGAGACGAAGTCGATCTCCGGGTGCGCGGCCAGCGCGCGCGCCACCTGCTCGCCGTCGACGGCCGTGTCGAACGGCACCGCCAGGTCGACCACTTCGGCCCCGGCGTCGCGCAGCCAGTTGCCGAAGGTGGTCCCGTAGGGCCCGGTGACGATGTTGAGCGCCGTCGAACCGGGCCGCGCGCCCGAGCGGATGCAGCCCTCCAGCGGCAGCAGCGCCTCGCCCTGGGTGATCACCGCGTCCTGCCGGGTGCCGAGCAGTTCGGCCACTCCCCGCTCGATCGTCGCGAAGCGCTCGGGGGTGAGCGGCGGAAGGTCCAGGAGGGGGTGGGTCACGGCGGTGCTCTCTTCGTCCGGGGTTACCGGGTGAGCGTACCCAGCGCGCGCGTAGGGTGCCGACATGAGTGATCAGAGCGGTGTGCTCCATGTGAAGGGACGGGTCCTGGTCGGGCCCCACGAGGTGCGCGACGAGCTGTGGATCGTCGGCGGCCGGATCTCCTGGGAGCGGCCGCGCGCCGCCCGCGAGATCACCACCGTCACCGGCTGGGCCCTGCCCGGTCTGGTCGACGCGCACTGCCACGTGGGCCTGGACGCCCACGGTCCGGTCGACGCGGGGACCGCCGAGGAACAGGCCCTGACCGACCGGGACGCGGGCACCCTCCTGATCCGCGACGCCGGTTCCCCCTCCGACACGCGCTGGATCGACGACCGCGCCGACCTTCCGAAGATCATCCGTGCGGGCCGGCACATCGCCCGGACCCGCCGCTACATCCGCAACTACGCCCACGAGATCGAGCCCGCCGACCTGGTCGAGTACGTCGGCCGCGAGGCGCTGCGCGGGGACGGCTGGGTGAAGCTGGTCGGCGACTGGATCGACCGCGACGCCGGCGACCTGACGGCCTGCTGGCCGCGCGCCGAGGTGGAGGCCGCCATCGCCGAGGCGCACCGGCTCGGTGCCCGGGTCACGGCCCACTGCTTCGCCGAGGACTCGCTGCGCGACCTCGTCGAGGCGGGCATCGACTGCGTGGAGCACGCCACGGGCCTCACCGAGGACACCATCCCGCTGTTCGCGGAGCGCGGTGTGGCGATCGTGCCGACCCTGGTGAACATCGCGACGTTCCCGAAGCTGGCGGCGGGCGGAGAGACGAAGTTCCCGCGCTGGTCGGCGCACATGCGCAGGCTCCACGAGCGGCGCTACGACACGGTGCGGGCGGCCTGGGACGCGGGCGTGCCCGTGTACGTCGGCACCGACGCGGGGGGTTCCCTGCCGCACGGCCTGGTCGCCGCCGAGGTCGCGGAGCTCGTCAAGGCCGGGATCCCGGCCCTGGACGCCCTCTCGGCGACGGCCTGGGCGGCCCGCGAGTGGCTGGGCCGGCCCGGACTGACCGAAGGGGCCCCGGCCGACCTCGTGGTGTACGCCTCCGACCCGCGGGCCGACGTGCGGGCCCTGGCCCGGCCGGAGCGGGTGATCGTGAACGGCGAGGTCCGCGCCTAGCCTCCGCGCCGGACCCTGACGGACGCCGGTTGACGGGGCGTGACGTCCGCGCCCCGTCGGTCGTTCACTACGCCCGGCCCGCAGTCCGGCGGCCGTGGTGGTGGGGCTGGAGGGAACGCGCGTGCCGAATGGGGCGCCACAAATCGAATGTGCGCATGAAAACCACCCGTTGGGGTGAACTCACCTCAGGTGCCTGCCCGTTCACTCACAGTGCGTAAAGATTTCGAGCGTCGAAGCCGTCGGCGCGCGCAATGTCCCCCATTGGCGCCGCCGCGACGGCTCCCATCTCCCCGGGGGTTCCACCATCTTGAACAGCAACACCTTCCGCCTGCCCGCGGCCGTTCTGCTCGCCACGGGGGCGGTGGCCCTGCTCTCCGCGCCGCCCGCCCTCGCCACGGACGGCCCCGGCGGCGGTGCGGGCACGGGCAGCTCCGGCGCCGTCGTCCTGCGGGCCGGACTGGACGTCGGCCTGCTCAACAAGGCCGTGCACGTACCGCTGAAGGCCACCCTCAACGAGGTCAGCGCCCCCGCCACCGCCGAGAAGACCGCCCTGGCCGTCACCCTCGACGGAGCCGAACAGGGCCAGCCGGTGAGCGTCCTGAAGGCGGAGGTCGCCACCGCCAAGGCCACCGCCGACCAGAGCCGCGCCCAGGCGGAGGCGAACCTCGCCCACGCCAAGGTGCACGTCCCCGGACTGCCGGCGCTCTCCCTGATCGAGGTGGAGAAGGTCACCTCCAAGGCCGTCTGCGAGGCGGGCAGGAAGCCGGTCGCGAGCTCGAACGTCCTCGGTTCCGTCACCGCGCTCGGCAAGAAGATCACCCTGACGGCGGGCGGTCCCACCAAGGTCGAGGTCCCTGGCGTGGGCCTCGTCAGCCTGGAACTGTCCGGAACCCAGACCACCTCCACCACCGCCGCCGCGTCCGCGCTCCGGCTGAAGGTGTCCGTGAACCCGCTGAACCTGAACGTGGCCGAGGTCGACGGCGAGGTCGTGCTCGCCGAGGCGCACTGCACCGCCCCCGAGGGCCCCGCCCCCTCGACGGGCCCGTCGGCGAAGCCCGACATCAAGGCACAGGCCGCCACCGGAACGGGAACGGCCGTCACCCACGCCGACCTCGCCGAGACCGGAGCCGCTTCCGTGACCCCGTACGTCGCGGGCGGCGCGCTGCTCCTCCTCGGCATCGGCGCGGGCGCGCTCGTGGTGACCCGGCGCGGCAGGACCTCGTAGCGTTCGCGGCCGCGCCGCCCGGCGGGTGGCGCGCTCCCCGGGCCCGGCCGGCCGCGCCCCCGGTGCTACCGGGAGGCCAGCGTCAGGGCGTGGTCCAGGGCCTGGAGGAGGCGGCCGGTCGTCGCGCGGTCCCGGACCGCCAGGCGCAGCCAGGAAGAGTCCAGGCCGGGGAAGGTGTCGCCGCGGCGGACCGCGAAGCCGAGGGCGCGCAGCCGGGTGCGGACCTCCGCCGCCCCCGCCACCCGGACCAGCACGAACGGTCCCTCCGCGACCCCGGCCACCGAGATCTCCTCGAACTCCGCGAGCCCGGCCAGCAGGTGCGCCCGGTCCACCGCGATCCGCCGGGCCGCCTCCTCCGCCTCGGCCAGCGCCGCCGGAGCCACACAGGCCTCGGCCGCCACCAGCGCCGGCGTAGACACCGGCCACAGCGGCTGCGCGGCCGCCAGCTTCGCGATCACCTCCGGCTCCGCCAGCACGTAGCCGATCCGCAGCCCGGCCAGCCCCCACGTCTTGGTGAGGCTCCGGAGCACCACCAGCCCCGGTACGTCCATCCGCCCCGCCAGGGCCTCCCGTTCGCCCGGGACGGCGTCCATGAAGGCCTCGTCCACCACCAGGGTCCGCCCCGGCCGGGCCAACGCCGCCAGCGTTGCGGCCGGGTGCAGCACGGAGGTGGGGTTGGTGGGGTTCCCGACGACCACCAGGTCGGCGTCCTCCGGCACCGCCGCCGGGTCCAGCCGGAACCCGTCCGCAGCGCGCAGCACCACCCGTTCCACCCGGTGCCCGGCGTCCCGCAGGGCCGCCTCCGGCTCGGTGAACTGCGGGTGCACCACCACCGGCCGTACGGCACCCAGGGCCCGCGCGACCAGGACGAACGCCTCCGCCGCCCCCGCCGTCAGCAGCACCCGCTCCACCGGCAGCCCGTGCCGGGCCGCCACCGCCGCCCGCGCGGCCCGGCCGTCCGGGTACGCGGCCAGGGAGCCGAGGCTGTCCGCGATGCGGCGCCTCAGCCACTGGGGCGGCGTGTCCGCCCGTACGTTGACCGCCAGGTCCACCAGCGCGCCGCCCGCGTCCACCACCTCCGCGTCCCCGTGGTGGCGCAGGTCGTGCTCCTGCACGGTGGCCACCGCGCAGGTCGCCGCCACCGACCGGCGCTTGGGCACCAGGAGCTCCCCGCCGCCCGCCAGCGCCGCCGCCTCCGCCACCGACGCCGTCCCGGCGGCCTCGCGCACGGCCCCCGAGGGATGCGGTACGGAGATCCGCGCGAGCTCCTCGGCGGGATAGCCGACCAGCGGCACACCGAAACGTTCCGCCGCCCCGGCGATCCCCGCCTCCAGGGTCTTGGACTCCACCGTGGCCAGCGCCGTCACCGCCCCCGCGGACAGCCCGGCGCCCCGCAGCGTCTCCTCGACGAGCGCGCAGACCTCCGCCACGGAGACCCCCGCCCGTCCGCCGACCCCGACCACCAGCTTGGTCACGTACTCGCCCACCGGGGTCCTCCCCTCCGTAGTCACTTGCGTCTGTCTGTCGTCAACACGGTGTCGCCCGCCACCCGCGCGCGGAAGTGCGCGCCCGGCCGACAGTCGGTATCCAGGGGCACATGGCGGTGATCGTGGCGTTGGGCGCGTTCCTGATGACGCTGGCGGGCGGATGGACGGCGCAACGCGTCACCGACCGCCGCCACCTCGTGCTGGGGCTGGCCGGCGGGCTGATGCTCGGCGTGGTGGGACTCGACCTGCTCCCGGAGGCGATGCACGCCGCCGGCGACGAGGTCTTCGGCGTCCCGCTCGCCCTGCTGCTCTTCGTGGGCGGGTTCCTCGTCGCCCACGTGGTGGAGCGGGTACTGGCGGTCCGCCAGGCGTCGCACGGCGCCGAGAACGGCGGCCGGGTCCCCCAGGTCGGGCTCACGGCCGCCGCGGCCATGGTCGGCCACAGCCTCGCCGACGGGGTGGCGCTGGGCGCCGCCTTCCAGGTCGGCGGGGGGATGGGCCTCGCCGTGGCCCTGGCCGTCCTCACGCACGACTTCGCCGACGGCTTCAACACGTACACCCTCACGACCCTCTACGGGAACGACCGCGGCAAGGCCCTGAAGATGCTCTTCGCGGACGCGGTGGCACCGGTCGTGGGCGCCGCGTCCACTCTGCTGTTCACCCTTCCGGAGGAACCCCTCGGGGCCTACCTCGGCTTCTTCGGAGGTGTCCTGCTGTACCTGGCGGCGGCCGAGATCCTGCCCGAGGCGCACCACGAACACCCCGCCCTCTCCACCCTGATGTGCACGCTGGGCGGAGTGGCCGGGATCTGGCTCGTGGTCGGCGTCGCGGACTGACCTCACCCGGGGATCACCCGCCGTCCCGGGCGCCCCCGACGGCCCCGGATTCCGCGGCGGCCCGCGCCGCCGCCGTGAAGCGGGCGGCCACGGAGGGCCGCGCCGCCCAGTGGGTGTGCAGGTAGCTGGCGTGCACCCCGCCCTTCACGAAGCCCTCGACCCGCCGCTCCGGATGGGTGAACCCCCAGGCCGGCGTGGTGCCGGCGCCCGGCTCGATCACCGTCCGGTGGAACTCGTGGCCGCGCAGCCGGGTCCCGTTGGCGGCGAGCGAGCTGTCCGCCACCGCCACCGCCTCCCGGTACCCGAGCGTGAGCCGCTCCGACATCCGCGCGTCGGCGTCGAGCACCCCGCACATCGGCTTCCCGTCCAGCGAACCGGCCAGGTAGAGCAGCCCGGCGCACTCCGCCGCCACCGGCCCGCCGGCCTCCGCGAAGGCGGCCACGGCCGCCCGCAGCGGCTCGTTCGCGGACAGCTCGGGCGCGTACACCTCGGGGAACCCGCCCCCGATCACCAGGCCCGACGTCCCGTCCGGCAGCGCCTCGTCCCGCAGCGGGTCGAAGGCGACCACCTGCGCCCCAGCGGCCGTGAGCAGCTCCGCGTGCTCGGCGTAGGAGAAGGTGAAGGCGGGCCCGCCGGCGACGGCCACCACCGGCCGCGGCCCGGCAGGCACGGAGGACACGGGGGAAGCGGAGGACACAGGGGACGTGGCGGACGTTCCGTCCGGGGACCCCTCCGCCGCCCCGGCCAGCGCCTCCCGGGGCGACCACACCGCGCAGTCCAGCGGGGGCGCCGTACGGGCCAGCGCCAGCAGGGCCTCCAGATCGCAGCCCGCCCGCACCTGCTCGGCGAGCGCCGCCACGGAGGCCAGCGCGTCGGCCCGCCGCTCCGCCACCGGGACCAGCCCCAGGTGCCGCGACGGGGTCGCCACCTGCGGAGCCCGCCGCAGCACGCCGAGGACCGGCATCCCGGCCTCCTCCAGCGCCTCGCGCAGCATGACCTCGTGCCGGTCGGAGCCCACCTTGTTGAGGATGACCCCGCCCAGGCGCACCTGCGGGTCGAAGGAGGCGAAGCCGTGCACCAGCGCCGCCACCGACCGCGACTGCGAGGAGGCGTCCACCACGAGCACCACCGGCGCCCGCAGCAGCTTCGCGACCTGCGCCGTCGACGCCAGCTCGCCCCGCCCCGCGGCCCCGTCGTAGAGCCCCATCACGCCCTCGACCACGGCGAGGTCGCAGCCGGCGGAGCCGTGCGCGAACAGCGGCGCCACCAGCTCCGGCCCGCACATGAAGGCGTCCAGGTTGCGCCCCGGCCGGCCCGTGGCGAGCGCGTGGTAGCCGGGGTCTATGTAGTCGGGCCCGGCCTTGTGCGGGGACACGGCGAGGCCGCGCTCCGCGAAGGCCGCCATCAGGCCCGTCGCCACGGTGGTCTTGCCGCTGCCGGAGGACGGCGCGGCGATCACCAGCCGGGGCACGTTCACGGACGTCACCACTCGATGCCCTTCTGGCCCTTCTGGCCCGCGTCCATCGGGTGCTTGACCTTGGTCATCTCCGTGACCAGGTCCGCGAACTCCAGCAGCTCCTGCGGCGCGTTGCGGCCCGTGATGACCACGTGCTGGGTGCCGGGACGGTCCCGCAGCACCTCGATGACCTCGTTCACGTCGATCCAGCCCCAGTGCATCGGGTACGCGAACTCGTCGAGCACGTAGAGGCGGTGCGTCTCGGCGGCCAGGTCGCGCTTGACCTGCTCCCAGCCCTCCTTCGCCGCCTGCTCGTTGTCGAGCTGCGCGTCGCGCTGGACCCAGGACCAGCCCTCGCCCATCTTGTGCCACACGACCGGGCCGCCCTCGCCGGAAGCGCCCAGCACCTTCAGCGCGTTCTCCTCGCCGACCTTCCACTTCGCCGACTTGACGAACTGGAACACCCCGATCGACCAGCCCTGGTTCCAGGCGCGCAGCGCCAGCCCGAAGGCGGCCGTCGACTTGCCCTTGCCCGGGCCGGTGTGGACGAAGACGAGCGGACGGTTGCGGCGCTGACGCGTCGTGAGTCCGTCGTCGGGAACGACGGACGGCTGTCCCTGCGGCATTACGCGGCCCTCCTGGAGACGCTGTTGGGTGACGCGGTGTGGGTCACCGCGGTACGTACGTTCTTCACGAGCCCGGCCAGCGAGTCGGCCCGCAGCCCGTCGAGGGTCACGGCCGGCGCCCCCAGATCGGCGGCGAGCACCCCGGCCAGCCCCAGCCGGACCGGCCCGGACTCGCAGTCCACGACCACCGAGGCGATCCCCTCGGCGGCCAGCAGCCGGGCGCTGCGGCCCGACAGCTCACGCGGCGTGTCGCCCGTCCGGCCGCCCGGGACACCGGCCGAGGTGGCCCGCCCGTCGGTCACGACCACGAGCAGCGGGCGCCTCGAAGGGTCCCGCAGCCGTTCGACGCGCAGCACCTCGTGGGCCTTGAGCAGCCCGGCGGCGAGCGGGGTGCGCCCACCGGTCGGCAGCCGTTCCAGACGGACGGCCGCGGCGTCCACCGAGGAGGTGGGCGGCAGCGCCAGCTCGGCCCCGGACCCGCGGAAGGTGATCAGGCCGACCTTGTCGCGGCGCTGGTAGGCGTCGAGGAGCAGCGACATGACGGCGCCCTTGACGGCGCTCATCCGCTGCCGGGCGGCCATCGACCCGGAGGCGTCGACCACGAACAGCACGAGGTTGCCCTCGCGGCCCTCGCGGGTGGCCTGGCGCAGGTCGTCCTTGCGGATGACCAGCCCGCGCCCGTCGCGCCCGCGTGCCTTCTGGTGCGGGGCGGCGGCGTGGACGGTGGCCGCCAGGTGCAGCTTCGTCAGGTGGCCGCGGGGGCGCTGGGAACCGGTGGTGCGGCCGTGGGAGGTACGGGCGCGGGAACGCCGCCCCGCCGCGCCCTCGCCGAGGCCGGGCACGCTGAGCACCTTGGTGCGGAACGGCTCGGTGGCCGCCACGGGGGCCTGCTCGGCGGCGCCGGAGCCCTGCGGGGAGGGCTGCGGGGCGTCCTCGCGGCCGGTGTCCGGGGCGTCCGGAGCGGCCTCGGGGGAGTCCGCTTCCCGGGCGGGGGGCCCGTCGTGCTGCGGGGGGACCCCGCCGCCGTCCCCGTCCGGGCCGCCGCCGTCCCCGTCGCCGCCGTCGTCCGGGCCCTGGGGCTCCGGGTCGGGCTCCGGCTCCGGCTCCTCGTCCGGGAACCCGTCGAGGATCCGGTCCAGCATCTCCTCGTCCAGCCCGGGGGCGTCGAACGGGTTGCGGCGGCGCCGGTGGGGGAGCGCCAGCAGGGCCGCCTGCCGCACGTCCTCCTTGCGCACCGCGGTCCGCCCCGCCCAGGCCGCCAGGGCCGTCGCCGTCCGGGCCATCACGATGTCGGCGCGCATCCCGTCGACCTCGAAGCCGGCGCAGGCGGCCGCGATCTGCAGCAGCGCGGTGTCCCCGAGCGACACCTGCGGCAGCAGCGCGCGGGCGGCCACGACCCGGGCGCGCACCCCGTGCTCCTCGTCGGCCCAGCGGACCGCGAAGGCCGCGGGGTCGTCCTCGTAGGCCAGCCGGCGGCGGACCACCTCGACGCGCTGGGCGGGCTCGCGGGAGGCCGCCACCTCGACGGTCAGCCCGAACCGGTCCAGGAGCTGCGGGCGCAGCTCGCCCTCCTCGGGGTTCATGGTGCCGACGAGCAGGAAGCGGGCGGCGTGGCGTACGGAGACGCCCTCGCGCTCCACGTAGGAGGCCCCCATCGCGGCGGCGTCGAGGAGGACGTCCACCAGGTGGTCGTGGAGGAGGTTCACCTCGTCGACGTAGAGGATCCCGCGGTGCGCGTCGGCGAGGAGCCCCGGCTCGAAGGCCTTCACGCCCTCGGCCAGTGCCCGCTCGATGTCGAGGGCACCGACGAGGCGGTCCTCGGAGGCGCCGACGGGCAGCTCCACCATGCGGGCGGGACGGGCCGTGCCCGCGCCCGCCTCGTGCGGCCCGTCCGGACAGCCCGGGTCCGGAGCGGCGGGGGCGCACGAGAAGCGGCAGCCGGGAACGACGTCCACCTGCGGCAGCAGCGCGGACAGCGCGCGGACGGCGGTGGACTTGGCGGTTCCCTTCTCACCGCGCACGAGCACGCCGCCGACCGCCGGGCTCACGGCGTTGAGGAGCAGCGCCAGCCGCAGGTCGTCCTGCCCGACCACCGCGGTGAACGGGAAGTGAGTGGTGCTCGTGCTCATCGGTTGATCACTCCTTCGAGTGGGCCGCGTCCGCTCCGCGTCGAGCGGGTGCGGCCCCCGGCCGTGCTGGTCATCTGCTCCCCGTGGTGACGGGGACGGCCCGCTCCCCCACGAGCACGTGATCGAACTGCTGCTCTGCTCCCCGCTGTCACGGGGATGCCCCGGCCCCTCACGGGGCGCCCGGGGGGAGGAACGGGAGGCCCGCGGGGGCGCCCCCCTCGATCAGCCGCAGCAGCGCACCGGTGTCGGCGTGCTCGGCGATCAGGTCGCCCAGCAGGTCGAGCTGCTCCTCGCGCAGCGCGCCGAAGGAGGTGTCCGGGGCCGGGACGAACCGGCGCCCCGCCGCCGAGGCGACCTCCCGCAGGAACGCCCGGCGGAATCCGTCGGACTCCAGCGAGCCGTGCCAGTGGGTGCCCCACACGGCGCCGACCCGGCAGCCGTCGAGGAAGGGGGTGCCGCCGAGGACCTCGGCCACGCCGTGGTGGATCTCGTACCCCTCCACCGGCTCGCCGAGCGCCGTGCCCACCGGCCGGGCCAGGGTCTTCTCCCGTTCGAAGCGGACGCGGACCGGCAGCAGCCCGAGGCCCGCGACCGCGCCGGCCTTCGACTCGACCTCGTCCTCGATGTGCTCGCCGAGCAGCTGGAAGCCGCCGCAGATGCCCAGCACCGGGCGGCCCTCGGCGGCCCGCCGGGCCAGGGCGTCCGCGAGCCCGCGCTCGCGCAGCCACTCCAGTGCCTTCACGGTGCCGCGCGTGCCCGGTACGACGACCAGGTCCGCGTCGGCCAGTTCCTCGGCCCGGTCCACGAACCGCACCACCACGCCCGGCTCGGCCGCGAGCGCGTCGACGTCGGTGAAGTTCGACATCAGCGGCACCGCGCACACCGCGACCCGCAGCACGTCCTCGCCGACCGGCGGGGCCACGACCGATTCGCGCACGGCGCCCCGCAGGGAGACCCGCAGGCCGTCCTCCTCGTCGATGCCCAGACCGTGCCGGAACGGCAGCACCCCGTACGTGGCCCGTCCCGTCAGTCCGCGCAGCATCTCCATGCCGGGCTCCAGGAGGGTGACGTCGCCCCGGAACTTGTTGACCATGTAGCCCGCGATCAGCGACTGGTCCTCGGGGGAGAGCAGCGCCGTCGTCCCGAAGAAGGAGGCGAAGACCCCGCCCCGGTCGATGTCGCCGACCACGACCACCGGGAAGCGCGCGGCCCGCGCGATGCCCATGTTCACGATGTCGGTCCGGCGCAGGTTGATCTCGGCCGGACTGCCCGCCCCCTCGCAGATCACGGCGTCATACGTGCCCCGCAGCTGCTCCAGGCAGTCCGTGACGATGCCGAGCAGCTGTTCCTGCCGTCCTCCGTGGTAGCCGCGCGCGCTCATCTCGCCCACCGGCTTGCCCAGCAGCACCACCTGGCTGCTGCGGTCGCTGCCGGGCTTGAGCAGGACGGGGTTCATCAGGGCCGTCGGCTCCACCCGCGCGGCCTGCGCCTGCATGGCCTGGGCGCGGCCGATCTCGGCGCCCTCCCGGGTCACGAAGGAGTTGAGGGACATGTTCTGGGCCTTGAACGGGGCCACCTTCACGCCCTGCCGGGCGAGCCAGCGGCAGATGCCCGCCGTGACCACGCTCTTGCCCGCGTCCGAGGTCGTACCGGCGACCAGCAGTCCGCCGCCGCGCCGCGCGCCGCTCATGCGCGTCCCTTCCTTGTCGAGGTGGTGCGGGCGCTCCGCAGTGCGCGGGAGGCCAGGGTCCGGCCCGCCACGCAGGCCCCCAGCGCCAGCCAGGTGACCCGCCGCGACAGCCGTACCGCGCGGTCGATGTCGGCGACCTCCACCGGCCGCCCGGCCGCTCCGTTGAGCACCGCCCGGTGTTCGACCCGGCCACCGTAGGACAGGGTCCCGCCGAGGCGGACGCCGAGGGCGCCGGCGAAGGAGGCTTCCACCGGGCCGGCGTTGGGACTCGGATGGGCGGCGGCGTCGGCGCGCCAGGCCCGTACGGCTCCGCGCCGGTCCGGTCCGGCCGCCACGGCGGCGAGGGCGGTCAGCCGGGCCCCGGGCCAGCCGGCCAGGTCGTCGAGCCGGGCGGAGGCCCAGCCGTAGCGCAGGTAGCGGGGCGACCTGTGGCCCACCATCGCGTCGAGGGTGTTGACGGCGCGGAAGGCCAGCAGCCCGGGGATCCCGGCGACGGCGCCCCACACCAGGGCCCCGACGACCGCGTCGGAGGTGTTCTCGGCGACGGACTCCACGACGGCGCGGGCCATCTGCTGCTCGTCCAGCGCGTGCGGGTCCCGACCGCACAGGTGGGGGAGCCGTTCCCGGGCGACCTCCGCGTCCCCGACGGCGAGCGCCCCGCCGATGGCGCGGGCCTCGCGGCCGAGGGAGGTGCCGCCGACCACGGCCCAGGTGGCCGCGGCGGTCAGGGCGATACGGGCGGCCGCGGGCCGGGAGCGCACGGCGCGGGCGCCGAGCGCGCCGACGGCGGCCGCGCCCCCGGCGCAGAGGAGGGTGTGCAGGGCGCCCCGGGCGCGGTCGTCGCGCCACAGGGCGCCCTCGACGGCGGCGGCGGTTCGTCCGAAGGCGGCCACGGGGTGCCCACGGCGCGGATCCCCGAGGATCCGGTCGCCGATCAGGCCCGCCGTGGCGCCGTACGCGAAGACGCGGTCGGCACGCATGGTGGCAGGTATGTCCTCACTCAGGGTCCGCGCCCTGGTTCGACGTGTCCGGCGGCGAGAGTTCCTGGCTCCCGGGGTCCCGCACGCGCCGCGTGGGGCCCCCGGTGACAGTGGCGGGACCGCGCCGGATTCGCACCGGACTTCCTCTCCATGCCGCCGTGATGGCTCGGGCAGTCCACCACGCCCCGCGAACGCCCGTCAACTCGCTGTTGACCTGCGGTGGGACGGAGGGCGAAGGGGAGGCGGGGACATGCGAAAGCTCCCCCCGGGAGAAGTCCGGGGGGAGCCTTCGAGGAGCTTCGGGGGACCCTCAGCTGACGATCAGGTAGATCGCGTAGGTGACGGCCGCCGCGCAGAGCGCGAAGCAGGCGTAGGCGCCGCTACGGGCCAGGGTGGCGGTCCCGCCCTGCTCGGTGGCGGCCTCGTGCCTGGAGAGGCCCATCAGGCCCAGGGTGAACAGGGCCACGAGGGCGACGGTGGCGGAGAGACTGACCCCGAAGACGGAGCCGAGTGCTGCCCAGTCGATCTTCATACTGCCGTTTCCTCTGTCGTTCTCGGGGTCAGACCGCGGCGGCCGGAGCCGCGGGGGTCGCCGGGTTCGCCGTCGCGGCCGGGATGGTGGCCTTGAGGTCCTCGTCGGTCACGGCGGCCGTCGTACCCGCGGTCGGCGGGACGGCGACGGCCGCGATGGCGGTGGTGACGACGCCGGGCTGCTCGGCGCCGGCCCCGGTGGAGGCGGCGTCGACCTCGTTGACGTTGGTGTGGTCGACGACCTGGCGGCGGGAGATGACCCAGATGGCGACGCAGGAGGCGACCAGGAAGACCGCGACGGCGGCCACGCCGACGTCACCGGTCCGCATGACCAGCTCGGCGCCGGAGGCCACCAGGGCGGCGGCCGGCAGGGTCAGGCCCCACGCGACGAACATGCGGGTGGCGGTGGACCAGCGGACCACGCCGCCCTTGCGGCCCAGGCCCGCACCCATGACCGCGCCGGAGCAGGCGTGGGTGGTGGAGAGGGAGAAGCCGAGGCTGGAGGAGGCCAGGATGACGCTGGCGGCCGAGGTCTGGGCGGCGAAGCCCTGCTGCGGCTGCAGGTCGGTCAGGCCGCTGCCCATGGTCCGGATGATGCGCCAGCCACCGATGGAGGTGCCCAGGGCGATGGCCAGACCGGCGGAGACGATGACCCAGACCGGCGGGTTCGAGCCGGGCGCGAGCGCACCGCCTGCGACGAGGGCGAGGGTGATGATGCCCATGGTCTTCTGCGCGTCGTTGGTGCCGTGCGCGAGGGAGACCAGGCCGGCCGAGGCGATCTGACCGGCGCGGTAGCCCTTGGTGGCGGTCTTCTCGCCGACCTTGCCACCGAGCCTGTACGTGAGTCTGGCGGCCAGCATCGAGGCCACACCGGCCACGATCGGCGCGGCGACCGCGGGGATCAGCACCTTGGTGACGACGACGTCGCCGTTGACCGCACCCAGTCCGGCGGAGGCGACCGCGGCACCGATCAGGCCGCCCATCAGGGCGTGCGAGGAGCTGGACGGCAGGCCGACCAGCCAGGTGACGAGGTTCCAGAGGATCGCGCCGACCAGGGCGGCGAAGATCACTTCCGGCTGGATGCCCTCTTCGTTGACCAGGCCCTTGGAGATCGTCTTGGCGACCTCCACGGACATGAACGCGCCGACGAGGTTGAGCACGGCGGACATGGCCACCGCCGTCTTGGGCTTGAGGGCGCCGGTCGAGATGGTGGTGGCCATCGCGTTGGCCGTGTCGTGGAAACCGTTCGTGAAGTCGAACACGAGAGCGGTGATGATCACGATCCCGAGGAGAAGCGTTATGTGCTCCATTTACCCAGGCTTCTGTTTGACGTCAGTGGCTCGGCGACCGTAGGCAACCTGGGTGAACGGAAGATGAACTGACTCGGGACGGATGGTGTCCCGCCCCGACCCGCGATCGGGCCCTTGGTCCCGATTCTGTCGTAGATATATCGATTGATGCATGTCAGAGCCGGGTGAACGGACTCCTCCGGACGGGCCTTCCGGCCTGTACGGCCCCCCTGGTGGCGCCGGGAAAGAGAGGTAGATCACTCCGGTTCCATCGCGGCACCGTCCGCGCGGCCGGGACCCCCTCCGGTGGCCCGTCCGCCCCCGCGCGCCGACACTGGAGCCGTGCGTACCGCCACAGCGACGGCAGCGGCCGTCACCACCACCCTGATCGGTGCCGGAGCGGCCGCCGTCGCGGCCGGCCGGTACGCCGCCGACGCCGCCCTGCGCAACGAGCCCGGCCGCCCCCTGCCCGGCAGCCCCCGGCTCAGCGTCCACTCCGTCGCCGACGGCCGCGTGGTGCTCACCCGCTCCCTGGCCTCCCTGCGCCCGGGGGCCTACGGACTGACCGCGCCCGGGGTGCACGCCGTGGTCGGCCCCGTCCTCGACGAGGATCCGGCCGCCCCGGACACCGTCGTGCGCCGCCTGACCGCCGTCACCCACGGCAGCCTCGACCCCGGCACCCGCGTCACCCTCACCCCCCAGGTCCACCTGGGCAACCCGCGCACCGCCCTCGGGCTCGACCACGCCGACGTGGACGTCCCCGGGGAGCTGGGGCCCCTCCCCGCCTGGTTCGTGCCCGGGGCCCGCGACACCTGGGTGATCACCGTGCACGGGCTGGGGGCCGGGCGGGAGCACCCGATGGTGGTCATGCCCTTCCTGTGGCGCCAGCGCCTCCCGGTGCTCGACCTCGCCTACCGCGGCGACCTCGGCGCCCCCGCCTCCCCGGACGGCATCGGCCACCTCGGGGAGTCGGAGTGGCGGGACCTGGACGCCGCCATCCGCTACGCCGTGCGCTACGGAGCCCGGCGCGTGGTCCTGCACGGCTGGTCCACCGGGGGCGCCATGGCCCTGCACGCCGTCGAGCGCTCCGCCCTGGCCGGCCGGATCTCCGGAGTCGTGCTCGACTCGCCCGTCCTGGACTGGCACACCACCCTGCGCGCGCTCGCCGCCGCCCGCCGCACCCCGGCCCCGCTGATCCCGCTCGCGGTCCGGGCCGCCGAGGGCCGCGCGGGACTGCGCGCCGACCGGCGGCCCCCGGGCTCCGACCCCGGCGCCCTGCGCGTCCCCGTCCTGATCTTCCACGGGCCCGACGACACCCTCGCCCCCTGGGAACCCTCCCGCCGGCTCGCCGCCGCCCGGCCCGACCTCGTCACCCTGCACACCGTCAGGAACGCGGCGCACGGGGCGATGTGGAACGCCGATCCGGCCCGCTACGAGGAGGCACTGCGCCGCTTCCTCGTCCCCCTGATGTGACCCCTATATGTGAAGGGGCTGTGGCGGAGGGGGCAGGGAGGGGGGATTGCCCCGGTTCGTCCACTCGCTGACCTGTGGAAACGACCGGTTCCGTTTGGGCTTTCGGCCGGTGACGGGCGAGACTGCTTCCGTGACGTCCCGAAAGCCTGATGAGCAGTTGGCTCGCGACTCCAGACTCCGACTCGTCTCCCCGCGCTCCGTCGCCACGGCGCGCAAGGCGGTGACCGACCGGCGAACCCGGACGGCCCCCCGCCCGCCCGCGGGCACCCCCGCAACGGCGGACCTGGCGAACCGGGCCCGCGCCTCCCTCGCCGACGCGGTACGGCTGGCCCGCTGGGCCGAGCTGAACCTCGGAGCGGGCGACGGCGGCCGGCCCGCCCCGACGGGCGCACTGCCCGCCGCCGACGTCGAACGGGCCGCCGCGGAGCTGCGCCTGACGCACGGCCAGATCCGGGTCGGCTGGGACCGCGCCCGCCTCTCGGGCCTCGTCGAGGTGCACGGGGACCACGCCCGGCCCGGCTGGCGACTGCGCGCCTGGGACCGCGACGACAGCGCGGTGCTGCGCGGCTGGGTCGCCCTCTTCGACGCCTGGTCGCTCGTCCACCCGGCCCCCGCCGACATCGCCGCCTCGGCCGTCGCCGAGGTGGTCGAGGCGATGCCCCAGCTCCTGTCGCTGCTCCAGCTCTCGGCCGGCCCCGTGACCGTCCCGGACCTGCTGGACCTCCTCGGGCAGCGGGTCACCGAACTGCGCGACGAGCGCTGCGAGGTCCCCTGCGGACCGGGGCCCGCCCCCGACTCCGGCGCCGCCCCGCAGACCCGGCCGCTCCCGCTCGCCCGGCTGCTGCGCTGGGCGCTCGGCGGCCTCGCCGCCGTGGACGCCGTCACCCTCGGACCCGCCCGCGCCACCCTCACCCCGCTGGGGAGCTGGGCCGTCTGGGTCAAGCTGGAGCAGATCTGCGTCGCCGCGCAGAGCCCGGCCGGGAACATCGAGCAGTCCGCCGCCGCCATGCTGCACGGCTGCGCCCGGCTCACCCCCGGACCGGCTCGCGCCGAGTACCAGGCCTGGCTCGCCGCCCGGCCCGTGGGCCACGCCGTCAGCGAGCTGCTGCACGCCGCCCGCGGCGAGGACGCCCTGCTGCGCGGCCTGGCCTTCGAGGCCCTGCGCGTGGTCGGCGCCCCCGCCGAGCCCGAGGTTCGCGCGGCCGTACGGGAACCGGCGCTGCGCCCCTACGCCCTGCTCTGGCTCGCCGAGCACGACGGGGTCGACCCCGACGAGGCCCAGGACGTCCTGACCCCCGAGGAGTCGACCTGGCTCTGGGTGGACACGGCCGCGGCCATCGCCGACCACGGCGAGGCCGACCTGCTCGCCCGCCACCTCGACTCGGCCGTGCGCACCACCGTGCCCCGGCTCCTGGACGAGGTCCGCGCGGTCGGCCACCCCCGCACCGTGCAGGTGCTGGTCGCCCTCGCGGCCGCCCACCCCGACCCCGCCCTGGCCAAGGCCGTCCGCCGGGCCGCCTTCCAGGTCCACACCGGCGGCGCGTAGCGGCGTGCGTACGCGCCGCGGGCTTCAGACCTGCGGCGCGTACGTCCCGAAGCTCCAGACGTTGCCCTCGGCGTCCCGCGCCATGTAGTCCCGCGAGCCGTAGTCCTGGTCGGTGGGCTCCATCAGGATCTCCACCCCGTGCTCCACGGCCCGGCGGTGATGGGCGTCCACGTCGTCGACCACCAGGTAGACCCCCGACGGACCGGCGCCCTCCATGGCCTTGTCGAACGCGCCGCCGCGCCCCTTGCTGCCGAGCATCACCGCGCCGTTCCCGTACGCCAGCTCCGCGTGCATCACGGCGCCGTCGTCGCCCTCGTACACCGCCACCCGGGTGAATCCGAACGCTTCGGTCAGCTGCCGGATCGCCGCCCCGGCGTCGCGGTAGAGCAGGGTCGGAAAGACGGTCGGAACGCCTGCCATGACGATCACTCCCTCTCAGGAACGTGCGCGTGTGACTCGCACCACAGCATGGCAGGCGCCACCGACAGTCAGCGGAAGGTGTTGCACTGCGCCATGTCGCCCGTGCGGTAGCCCTGGTAGAACCACTGCTGGCGCTGCTCGGCCGAGCCGTGCGTCCAGGACTCCGGGGTGACGCGGCCCTGGAACTTCTCCTGGATCCGGTCGTCGCCCACCGCGGCCGCCGCGTCCAGGCCGTCCCTGATGTCCTGGTCGGTGAGGCTGGTGATCAGCGGCCGCCCCGTCGACTTGTCCGGGGTCCTCGTCGCGTTGCGCGCCCACACCCCGGCGTAGCAGTCGGCCTGGAGCTCGACCTTGACCGCGTTGCTGTTCGCCCCCTGCCGCCCGTCCTGGGCCCGCTGGAGCGTTCCGGTCAGGTTCTGGATGTGGTGGCCGTACTCGTGGGCGACGACGTACGCCTGGGCGAAGGGGCCGCCGCTCGCGCCGAACTTCGTCCGCAGCTCGTCGAAGAAGCCCAGGTCCAGATAGACCTGCCGGTCGGCGGGGCAGTAGAAGGGGCCGACCGCCGAGGTGGCCGCGCCGCACGCGGTGTTCACCCGGCCGGTGAAGAAGACCGTGGACGCCGGGCTGTACTGCCCGCCGCGCCGGGTGAACTCCTGCTTCCAGAAGTCCTGGGTGCTGTTCACCACCGCGACCAGCCGGCAGTCCTCCCGGGTGTTCGCGTCGTGCCCGGTCCGGCACGCCTGCTGCACCTGGGCAGCCGAGGACGAGGTCGCCACCGGCTGCGGGCTGCCGTCCGACAGCCCCAGCTGGTCCGGACCCACCCCGAAGAGCAGCCCCAGCACCAGGGCGATCAACCCGACGATCCCGCCGCCGACCGTGGCCTTCCCGCCCGGGATGCGGCCCCCGCGCACGTCCTTGACCTCGGAAGTGTCCAGATTGGCGTCGTCGTCGAACTGCATACCGCACCGCCCTCGCGTCCCGTGGCCGCCCCTGCGGCGAGAATCAACCCCTTCATCCTGATACGCGCCCGGGCGCCCCGGTGGCGTCCCGGGGCCGAACGGGCGACGGGAGGCCCCGAAAAGTGGTTGCGCACCCCCGGTAGAATGAACCCATGGCAAATCTCCTCGCGGATTAGCGGCGTCGAAGCAACGCGCGTCCTGCCCCCCTTCCGCCGTCCCCACCGCCCTGGAGTATTTCCGTGATCACCGCCACCGGCATCGAGCTGCGCGCCGGCGCCCGCATCCTCATCGAGTCCGCCTCCTTCCGCGTCGCCAAGGGCGACCGCATCGGTCTGGTCGGCCGCAACGGAGCGGGCAAGACCACGCTCACCAAGTGCCTCGCCGGCGAGGGCCAGCCCGCGGCGGGCGCCATCGCCCGCTCAGGTGAGGTCGGCTACCTGCCGCAGGACCCGCGCACCGGCGACCTCGACGTGCTCGCCCGCGACCGGATCCTCTCCGCCCGCGGCCTCGACGTGCTGATCAAGAAGATGCGCGCGAACGAGGAGCGCATCGCCACCGGCACCGGCGGCACCCGCGACAAGGCGATGAAGCAGTACGAGCGCCAGGAGACGGAGTTCCTGACCAAGGGCGGGTATGCCGCAGAGGCGGAGGCCGCCACCATCTCGGCCGCCCTCGGTCTGCCCGACCGCGTCCTGGGCCAGCCCCTGCACACCCTCTCCGGCGGTCAGCGCCGCCGCGTCGAGCTCGCCCGGATCCTCTTCTCGGACGCCGACACCCTGCTCCTCGACGAGCCGACGAACCACCTGGACGCCGACTCGATCGTCTGGCTGCGCGACTACCTCAAGAACTACCGCGGCGGCTTCATCGTGATCTCCCACGACGTCGACCTCGTGGAGACCGTGGTCAACAAGGTGTTCTACCTGGACGCCAACCGCGCCCAGATCGACGTCTACAACATGGGCTGGAAGCTCTACCAGCAGCAGCGCGAGGCCGACGAGAAGCGCCGCAAGCGCGAGCGCCAGAACGCCGAGAAGAAGGCCGCGGCCCTGAACTCGCAGGCCGACAAGATGCGCGCCAAGGCCACCAAGACGGTCGCCGCGCAGAACATGGCCAAGCGAGCCGAGCGGCTGCTCTCCGGCCTGGAGGCCGTCCGCGTCTCCGACAAGGTCGCCAAGCTCCGCTTCCCGGACCCGGCGCCCTGCGGCAAGACCCCGCTGACCGCCGAGGGCCTGTCGAAGTCGTACGGCTCCCTGGAGATCTTCACCGACGTCGACCTGGCCATCGACAAGGGCTCCCGCGTGGTCATCCTCGGCCTCAACGGCGCCGGCAAGACCACGCTGCTGCGCCTGCTCTCGGGCACCGAGAAGCCGGACACCGGCACGGTCGTCCCCGGCCACGGCCTCAAGCTCGGCTACTACGCCCAGGAGCACGAGACCCTGGACCCGGAGCGCACCGTCCTGGAGAACATGCGCTCCTCGGCGCCCGACCTGGACCTGGTCGACGTCCGCAAGACCCTCGGTTCCTTCCTGTTCTCCGGCGACGACGTGGACAAGCCCGCGGGCGTGCTCTCCGGTGGCGAGAAGACCCGGCTGGCCCTGGCCACGCTGGTCGTCTCCTCGGCCAACGTGCTGCTGCTCGACGAGCCCACCAACAACCTCGACCCGGCCAGCCGCGAGGAGATCCTCGGGGCGCTGCGCACGTACAAGGGCGCGGTCATCCTGGTCACGCACGACGAGGGCGCGGTCGAGGCCCTGGAGCCGGAGCGGATCATCCTGCTGCCGGACGGGGTCGAGGACCTGTGGGGCCCGGACTACCGGGACCTGGTCGCCCTCGCCTGACGGGTCCCCGGCCCGCTGATCCAGTTCCTTATGGATCATTCGGCTCAGGCGTGATCCATCATCTGAGTGAGACGGTCTCGTACCGTCGCGCCCCGTTCGACGGCCCCTGCCGCAGCCTCCCCGAGGCGCGGCCGGGGCCGCTCCTTTTCCCGCGCCCTGCCCCTGACCTGGTGATTCCCCTCGGCGGCGGAGGAATGTGACGGAGGTCATGCAGCGGAAGAGAAGATTCCGTTCTGCTCGGGCGTCCACCCGTCGGGAAATGCCGTCGTACCGACCTTGCTGAATGGGTGGCCAGGAAGCCGGGGAGGGGTGATCATGAGAAGTCCAGAGCGCACTTCCCACGAGGAGGCACGGGTGGCCGAGACTCTGAAGAAGGGCAGCCGGGTAACCGGCGCCGCGCGCGACAAGCTCGCGGCAGACCTGAAGAAGAAGTACGACTCCGGTGCGAGTATCCGGGCGCTGGCCGAAGAGACCGGCCGGTCCTACGGATTCGTCCACCGGATGCTCAGTGAGTCCGGAGTCACGCTGCGTGGTCGCGGTGGCGCGACGCGCGGCAAGAAGGCGGCTGCGGCCTGACCCTGGCCGTCAGGCCGAGGCCGGCGCCGGAGGCGCGCGACAGCTTCGTACGGCTCCACGAACGGTTCTTCGGTGACCCCCGGTCGGCCCCGTGGCCGACTGGGTGGTTACTGTGCAGTCACTTAGGCCGAGTACGCGGCCACGACTGCACACCGGAGGCACCAGATGGCTCTGCTCGACAAGGACGGCGTACGGCTCACCATCGACGACACGCTCGCCACGGTGACCCTGACCAATCCGGCCAAGCGAAACGCCCAGTCCCCCGCGCTCTGGCGGGCGTTGGCGGAGGCCGGACGGTCGTTGCCGGGCACCGTCCGGGTCGTCGTGCTGCGCGGCGAGGGCAAGTCCTTCTCCGCAGGGCTCGACCGGCAGGCGTTCACCCCCGAAGGCTTCGAGGGCGAGCCGTCCTTCCTCGATCTGGCACGTGGTTCCGACGAGACCCTCGACTCCACGATCGCCGAGTACCAGGAGGCTTTCACCTGGTGGCGGCGCAATGACATCGTCTCCATCGCCGCCGTGCAGGGGCACGCGATCGGCGCCGGCTTCCAGCTCGCGCTCGCGTGCGACCTGCGCGTGGTCGCGGACGACGTGCAGTTCGCCATGCGCGAGACCAGCCTGGGCCTGGTCCCCGACCTCGCGGGCACCCAGCCGCTGACCGCACTGGTCGGCTACGCCCGCGCGCTCGAAATCTGCGCGACCGGCCGCTTCGTGCACGCGGAGGAGGCCGAGCGGGTCGGCCTCGCCAACCTGGTGGTACCGGCCGACGAGCTCGACGCCGCCGTCCGGGACCTCGGCGCCGCGCTGCTCGCACCGCCGCGCGACGCGGTGATCGAGACCAAGGCCCTGCTCCGCGCGGCCACCTCCCGCCCCTACGACGACCAGCGCACCGCCGAGCGGGCCGCGCAGGCGCGCCGGCTGCGCGACCTGGCGGGCCTCTCCGACTGACCCTCGCGAACCCCGTACCGGCCGGGCGGCCCTCCCGCCGCTCCGCCCCACCGCACGTCACCGCGCGCCGGGACCACCCGGTCGGCGGGAACCGCACACGCGGTTCCCGCCGACCGGCGTAGTCCCCGGCGCGTTCGCGCGCACGGGCGCTTACGGTGGACTGGAGTCCGCAGTCCGTACGGCGCGAAAGGACCAGCGATGACCGAATCCGCATCAGGGGGTTCCGGCAGGGCCCCCGCCGACCGGGGCCGCACCACCATCGCCGACGGAGTGGTCGAGAAGATCGCCGGGCTCGCCGCCCGCGAGGTGCTCGGCGTCCACGCCCTCGGCAGCGGCAGCGGCCTCTCCCGTACGTTCGGGGCGGTCCGCGACCGGGTGCCCGGCGGGGCCAAGTCCGCCGTCAGCCGCGGGGTGAAGGCCGAGGTCGGCGAGGTCCAGACGGCCCTCGACCTGGAGATCGTCGTCGACTACGGCGTGTCGATCCGTGACGTCGCCCGGGCGGTCCGTGAGAACGTCATCTCGGCGGTCGAGCGGATGACCGGCCTGGAGGTCGTCGAGGTCAACATCGCGGTCGGCGACGTCAAACTGCCCGACGAGGAAGACGAGGAACCGGAGTCCCGGATCCACTAGACGGGAGGGGCGACGCAGATGAGCATGGCGGTCGCCGGCCTGCTGGCCGGCATGGCACTCGGCTTCGCCGGCTACTTCGGTGGCTTCGGGGCCTTCCTGCTGGTGGCGGCGCTCGGCGCCGTCGGCTTCGTCGTCGGCCGGTTCCTCGACGGGGACCTGGACGCGGGCGACCTGTTCCGCCCGCGCGGCCGCGACGACCGGCGCGGACCCCGATGAGCGACGATCCGGGCACCGGGCCCGGCAGCGATCCGGGCACCGGGCCCGGCAGCGATTCCGGCACCGTGCCCGGCAGCGATCCCGGCAGCGATTCCGGCGCGATGGAGCGCACCGATCCGGGCACCCCGCCGGGCACCCCGCCGGGCATCCCGCCGGGTAACCGGCCCGGCACCCCCGCGCCCCGGGCCGTGCCGCCGCGGGTGCCGCCCGCCGAGCGGGGGGCCACCCGCATCGCCGACCGGGTCGTCGCCAAGATCGCCGCCCAGGCCGCCCGGGAAGCCCTCGACGTCCTGCCCGGACAGGTCCCGCACGCGGCCGTCACCGTCCACCACGACATCGCCCGGGTACGGGTCAGCCTGGAGCTGGCCTACCCCTCCGACCTCGCCACCCAGTGCGCGGACGTCCGCCGCCGGGTCGCCCTCCGGGTCGAGGAGTGCGCCGGCATGACCGTCCCCGAGGTCGACATCGACATCGAGCACCTGCACCCCGCGCAGCTCGGGCCGGCCTCCGCCGGACGGGACCGGCGGCTGAGGTGACGACCCCGCGCCGCTTCCGATCCGCCCGGCGGATCCCCGCCGGGCTCACCGCGCTGGTGGTGCTCGTGGCCGCCGGGCTGTTCCTCTACGACCTGGCCGCCGTACGGTCCGGGCGGCCCGCGATGCGCTGGCGCCGCGAACTCGCCGGACAGCTGGAACGGCACACCCCGGCCGACACCGGGGTCCTGGTGGCCGGCGCGCTCCTCGCGCTGGCCGGGGCCGTCCTCCTGGTGCTGGCCCTCGCCCCCGGAGTGCGCGGGCTGCTGCCGATGCGGGCCGAGCCGGGCGTGCGGGCGGGGATCCGGCGCAAGGCCGCCGCCCTGGTGCTGCGGGACCGGGCCATGGAGGTGTCCGGGGTGCGGTCGGTCCGGGTGCGGATGGGCCGCGGCCGCGTCGGGATCAAGGCCACCTCGCACTTCCGCGAACTGGACGACGTACGCGCCGACCTCGACGCGGTGCTCGCCACCGGCATCGAGGAGCTGGGCCTCGCGCACCCGCCGAGGCCCCGGGTCAGGGTCAGGAGGTGAGCGGATGCTCGGAGCGGTGAACCGGATCCTGCTGGGACTGGCCGGGCTGGTCCTGCTGGCGGCCGGGGTCTGCCTGCTGACCGGCTCCCGGCCGCTCGGCGGCCGGCACGCCCCCCTGCTCACGGCCGAGGCCCGCCGCCGGTACGGGCATCCGGAGGGCTGGTGGTGGTGGGCGCTCCTCGCCGCCCTGGCGGTGTGCGTCCTGCTGGCGCTGTGGTGGCTGCTGGCGCAGCTGCGGCGCTCCCGCCTCCCGGCGCTGTCCCTGGACACCGGCGACGGGGCGTACGCCCAGCTGCGGGGCCGCACCCTGGAAGCGGCGGTGGCCGCCGAGGCGGGAGCGCTCGACGGGGTCGCCGGGTGCAAGGTCGCCCTCCGGGGCCGACGGGGCTCCCCGGCCCTGCGCATCGCCCTGCAGCTGGAGCCCCACGCCGTGCCCGCCGACGCCCTCGCCGGGCTCGCGGGCCCCGTCCTCACGCACGCCCGGACCTCGGCGGGCCTCGCGGAACTGCCCGCCGAGGCCCGCCTGGAGGTCTCCTCCCACCACGCGCGGCGCGTGACCTGAGGGGGTGCCCGCCGGAGCGTGCCTCAGAAGCCGTGGCGCGAGCCGCCGTCCACCGGGAGCATCACCCCGGTGAGGTAGGACGCCGCCGGGGACAGCAGGAAGGCCGCCGTACGCCCGAACTCCTCCGGCGTCCCGTACCGCCGCAGCGGGATCCGGGACTCGTTCCCCGCGCGGGCGGCGTCCACGTCCCCGGACAGCGCGTCCAGCTCACGGACCCGGTCGGTGTCGATCCGGGCCGGCAGCAGCCCGACCACGCGGATCCCGCGCGGGCCCAGTTCCACCGACAGGGACTTCGCGAAGCCCGCGAGCCCGGGGCGCAGGCCGTTCGAGATGGTCAGGCCGGGGATCGGCTCGTGGACGGAACCCGACAGCACGAAACCGACGACCCCGCCCTCGCCCAGGGCGTCCGCCGCCGCGCGGGCGAGGCGGACCGCGCCCAGGAACACCGACTCGAAGGCCGCCGTCCACTGCTCGTCGGTGTTGTCCGCCGCACTGCCGGCCGGCGGTCCGCCGACGCTGATGAGGATGCCGTCGAAGCGGCCGAAACGTTCCCTGGCGGTGGCCACCAGCCGGGCCGCCGCCCGCGGGTCGGAGTTGTCCGCCGCCAGGCCCAGCGCGTTCGGGCCGAGTTCGGCGGCGGCGTCCGCCGCCCGCTTCTCGTCCCGGCCGGTCAGTACGACCTTCGCCCCGTCGGCGGTCAGTTCCCGCGCGGAGGCGAAGCCGAGCCCGCGGGTGGCTCCGGTGACGACATAGACACGGTCCTTCAGTCCAAGATCCATGCGGGCCACGCTACGCCGGAGCGGGCTCCAGTGGTACGGCCTTCGCCGCGGCCTCCTCGCGGTCGCGCTTCTCCCGGCGCACCAGGACCACCCAGCCCACCGGTACCGCCGCCGCGAACAGCCACCACTGGACCGCGTACGCCATGTGCGGGCCGATCGAGTCGTGGTCGGGCTCGGCCACCGCCTCCGGGCTGCCGCCCGCCGGGAGCGGGGAGGTGAGTTCCAGGTAGCCGCCGAGGACGGGCCGGCCCTGGGCGGCCGCCTGCTGCCCGCTGTCGATCAGCATCACCTGGCGGTCGGGCAGGCCCTTGCGGTCCTTGATCCCGCTGTCGCCGCTGGTCTCGTCGGCCTTCAGCCGCCCGGTGACCGTGACCTCGCCCGCGGGCGCGGCCGGCACCGGCGGGTAGGCGCGCGGGTCGTCGCCGCCCGCGACCCAGCCCCGGTTGACCAGCACCGCCCGGCCGTCGGCCAGCACCAGCGGGGTGACGACCTGGAAACCGACCTTGTCGTTGTTGGAGGTGCGCATCCGTACGACCACCTCGTGCGCCGGGTCGTAGGTGCCGGTGGCGGTGACGGCGCGCCAGTAGTCGGCCCTCGGGACGGTGTGGCCGGGCGAGGTGACCCCGGTCATCGGCACCGGCTTCGCGTACAGGTTCTTCGCGATCAGCTCGTTCTGCGCGACGCGGTGCTCGTGGCGGTGGAACTGCCAGAACCCCAGCTTGATCATCGCGGGGATGAGGACGAGGGCGATGAGGGTGAGGCACACCCACTGCCGGGTCAGGACGAAGCGGTACACGCCCACGACGGTACCCGCAGCGACGGGGACCCCGGTGGCCGGGTGGCCATCCGGGGTCGGGACGACGGGGGGAAGCGGGGGAAGCCGGGGTCAGACGCGGTCGGTGATGCCCACCTTCCCCTCCGCGCGGGCGCAGTGCGCGCCGCAGAACCACTGTCCCTGGACCTCGACGCCCTGCCCGATGATCTGGACCCGGCAGTGCTCGCAGATGGGTGCCATGCGGTGGATGGCGCAGGAGAAGCAGTCGAAGACGTGCACCGCGCCCTGCGCGTGCACCTCGAAGGACATGCCGTAATCGTTTCCGCAGACCTCACAACGTGCCATGCGCCGCATGCTGCGCACGACGGACGGCCGGAACAAGATCAACCGGGGTGAGTCGCGGCCCCTGCACCCGGCCGGAGCAACGCCCTTCTAGCACTCCTGCGCGGGTGCGACGTCCCGCAGCAGCTGGGTGAACGCCGCCTCGTCCACCACCGGGGTGCCGAAGGCCTTCGCCTTGACCGTCTTGGAGGTCGCCGAGTCGGGGTCGTTGGTCACCAGCAGGCTGGTGAGCCGCGACACGCTCGTCGCGATGTGCAGGCCCGCCTCCACCGCCCGGTCCTCCAGCAGCTCCCGGTCCACCGAGGTGTCACCCGAGAAGGCGACCCGCATGCCCTGCTTGAGCGGCGTGCCGTCCTCGAAGCGCCCCGGGTTGGGGTACGGGCACGGCGGCCGCTTGCGCGAGGCCCGCCAGGTGCCGGAGCCGCCGTACGAGGCCTGGTAGCCGATCCGGGGCGTGGCGGGGGAGTCCGACCACTCCGTCAGCGCCCGGCACTCCAGCAGGGGCAGCCGTACGCCGCCCCGCGCGGCGGTGTGCAGCGACGGACGGAAGGCCTCCGCCAGCACCCGGGCGTCGTCCAGCGCGTGGTGGGCGCGCTGCTGGACCACGCCGTAGTGCGCGGCGAGCGATTCCAGCTTGTGGTTGGGCAGCGGCAGGTCCAGTTCCTTCGACAGGGCGATGGTGCACAGCCGCTGGCGCACCGGCGCGGTCCGGGAGGCCCGCGCGTACTCCCGGGCGATCATCTGCCAGTCGAAGATGGCGTTGTGCGCGACGAGCACCCGGTTCGCGAGCCGCTCGGCGAACTCCTCGGCGATGTCCTCGAAGAGGGGCGCGTCGGCGAGCATCTCGCTGGTGAGCCCGTGGATCCAGACCGGCCCCGGGTCCCGGCGCGGGTTGACCAGGGTGTACCAGTGGTCCTCCACCTCGCCCCGCGCGTCGAGCCGGTAGACGGCCGCGGACACGATCCGGTCGTCACGAGCGAGCCCGGTGGTCTCCACGTCGACGACCGCGTACCCCTCGGGGTACGCGGTCGGCCACGTCGTGTCTGCGGTCGTACGGTCGTCGAGCATGGTCACAGAGGATATCGGCCCCGACCGACAGCCGTGGCCCGATGGCCCTTCATTGCGGCTCGGCCACGAGGTTCCCGGCGCTCACCGGGGTGAGGGATCCGGCCGCTCCGGTGCGAGCAGGGCCTCCGTCAGCGCCCGCACCGACAGCAGGAACAGCCGTTCCGGGTCGGCCGGGCGGGACAGGGCGCGGGCCAGGGCAGGGTCGTCGGGGGCCGTGGCGCGGTCCCAGAGGTCGCCCTCGGCGGGGGACTGGGCGGGGGAGCGTTCGCGGTTGCGCTCGACGAGCAGGAAGCCGACGATCTGGAACTGGATCGCGCGTACGGCGTCGGCGGCCCGCGCGCCGCGCAGCCCGGCGGCGTGCACCTCGTGGACCAGGGCACGCTGGGCGGGCAGGAACATCCGCTCGGTGAGGCCGCGTTCGTGGACCATGGCGATCAGGTGCGGGCGTCCGCGCAGTTCGCGGCGCAGGATCCGGGCCACCGACAGGATCCGGTCGGCCGGGGTGCGGCCGACGGGGCGGACGGCGCCCATCTCCTGGACGGTGCGTTCCACGAGGGCGTCGAGGAGGGACTCGCGGTTGCCGACGTGCCAGTAGATGGAGGTCACCGCCGTGCCCAGGTCGGCGGCGAGCCCGCGCATGGTCAGGGCCGCCGGACCGTGCCGCCTGACCAGCGAGGCGGCCGCCCCCAGTACCTCCTCACGGGTCAGCGGGTTCCTCGCCATGGGCCGGCCGCCAATCTGTCGATCCGTCAGTTCTGGTGCGTGCGGGGGTCTTTACCCTTCATCGGCGGCGGTGTAACTGTGTTACAGACCGACCGAAGGAGGGTGCGATTCATGGCACGCGTACGGTACGGAGCGCGCACCGAGGCCGAGATCGCGGCGTCGCGCGAGAAGAGTTCGAAGCTCCCCGACATCTGGTCCACCGGGGTCGTGGCCGTCTGGGAGAGCGATCCGGACGTGGTGGCGGCGGTGCTGCCGCCGCCGCTGAAGCCCGCCGAGCGGCCCCTGGTGCGGGCCAACATCAGCAAGGTCGACCTCCCCGGCTACCCGCTCGGCGCCGGCTCGGTGGCCGTCGCCGCCCGGCACGGCGGCGTCGAGGGCTGGTACCCGCTGGTCATGCCGATGACGCACGAGCGCGCACTGACCGGTGGCCGCGAGGTGTTCGGCGAGCCCAAGAAGCTGGGCGAGGTGACCGTCGAACGCGAGGGCCTGGTCGTGCGGGCCGCCCTCGCCCGGCACGGGATCGCCTTCGTCGAGGTGCGCGGGGCGGTGGACCGCCCGCTGCCGCTGCCCGAGCCCGTCCAGAAGACCGACTTCTACTTCAAGTTCCTGCCCGCGGTGGACGGTTCGGGCTTCGAGTCCGACCCGGTGCTGGTCCACTGCACGCGCAACGAGAAGGTCCGCAAGCTGGAGCACATCACCGGTGACGTGGTGCTCCGCGAGTCGATGTACGACCCGGTGGCCGATCTCCCCGTACGCCGTGTCGTCGAGATCACCATCGGCGAGAAGACCACCGACCAGAAGGGCCGGGCCGTCGAGCGCGTCAGCGCCCAGGCCCTGCTCCCGTACGTCCACCAGCGCTACGACGACCCGATGCAGATCCTCGACGGGCCGCCCGAGGGGAGCGTCTGATGCGCCTGGAGCCCGGACAGGTGGCCGTCGTCACCGGCGCCGCGAGCGGAATCGGCCTCGCCATGGCCCGCCGCTTCGCCGCCGAGGGACTGAAGGTGGTCCTCGCCGACGTGGAGGAGGACGCCCTGCGCGGGGCCGCCGGGGAACTGGCCGCCGAGGGGGCCGAGGTCCTGGCCCGCGTCGTCGACGTCAGCGAGCGCGACTCCGTGCTCGCCCTGGCCGACGCCGCCTACGAGGCCTTCGGCGCCGTCCACGTGCTGTGCAACAACGCGGGCGTCGGCTCGGGCGCCGAGGGCCGGATGTGGGAACACGAGCCCAACGACTGGAAGTGGGCCTTCTCCGTCAACGTCTGGGGCGTCTTCCACGGCATCCAGGCCTTCGTCCCCCGCATGATCGAGGCCGGCGGCCCCGGGCACGTCGTCAACACCTCCTCCGGCGACGGCGGCATCGCCCCCCTGCCCACCGCCTCCGTCTACGCCGTCACCAAGGCGGCCGTGGTCACCATGACCGAGTCCCTGTACGCCCACCTCAGGGCCGAGGGCGCGGCCGTCGGCGCCTCCGTCCTCTTCCCCGGACCGCACATGCTGCGCACCGGCCTGTGGGAGTCCCACCGCAACCGGCCCGAGCGCTACGCGAAGCAGCGGCCGCGCAGGACCCCGTACCGCAGCCTCGACCAGTACGAGGCCGCGATGAAGCAGGCCGGTCACGAGGTGGCCTTCACCCCCGTGGAGGAGGTCGCCGAGCACGTCGTCGACGGCATCCGCGCCGACCGCTTCTGGATGCTCCCGGCGAGCGAGCACAGCGACCGGCAGATCCGCGCCCGGTCGCGGTCGATGCTCGACCGCGCCAACCCCGCCTACCTGGAAAGCTTCATCCTCGACTGAGGGGCCGTGCAGTGAACGCGTACGAAGACCCGTACCTGATCATCTCCTCCGACTGCCACGCGGGCCTGCCGACCGAGCGGTACCGCCCCTACCTCGACTCCCGCTTCCACCCCCGGTTCGACGAGTTCCTCGGCCAGCGCGACGCCCGCCGCGAGGAGGCCACCCGCCTGGGCATCCGCAACGAGGCCTTCGCCCAGAAGTGGTTCCACGAGAACGAGGAGGGCCTCAAGGGCGGCTGGGACGCCACCCAGCGGCTCAAGGAACTCGACGGTGACGGAGTCGCCGCCGAGGTGGTCTTCCCCGACGCCGACGCGGTCGACAGCCAGACCGCCGCGCCCTTCGGCGTCGGCCTCGGCCTCTCCGGCGACCAGGACCCCGAGCTGGGCATGGCGGGCGCGCAGGCGCACAACCGCTGGCTCGCGGAGTTCGTGTCGCAGAACCCCGAACGCCACTGCGGGGTCGCCCTGCTGCCCATCACCGCGGAGCCCGCCAAGGTGGTGGCGGAGATCCACCGGGCCAAGGAGTCCGGGCTCGGCGCCCTGATGATCCCGTCCATGTGGGTGGACCAGGCGCCCTACCACGACCGCCGTTACGACCCCGTGTGGGCGGCGGCCGCCGAGACCGCGATGCCGATCGTCACCCACTCGGGGGCCGCGCCCCGCCACGAGTACGGGCACCACCTCGGCATCTACGTCTCCGAGGTCACCTGGTGGCCGGCCCGCCCGCTGTGGTTCCTGCTCTGGTCCGGGGTCTTCGAGCGGCACCCGGGCCTGAGGTTCGGCATCGCCGAGTCGGGCTGCTGGTGGCTGCCGAACCAGCTCTGGTTCATGGACCGGCTCTACCTCGGGGCGCACGGGGGCAAGAAGCTCTCCCCGTTCGCGGAGCTGAAGCGCCCGCCGAGCGAGTACCTGGACCGCCAGGTGTTCATCTGCGCCACGAACACCAAGCGGCGCGAACTCGCCCAGCGCTACGAGATCGGCGTGGACAACATCCTGTGGGGCTCGGACTTCCCGCACCCCGAGGGCACCTGGCCCGACACCCGCAACTGGCTGCGCAGCACCTTCCACGACGTCCCGGTGGCCGAGACCCGCCGGATGCTGGGTCTGGCCGCGGCCGAGGTCTTCGGCTTCGACACCGCGAAGCTCGCCCCGGTCGCCCGCCGGATCGGCCCCACCCCGGACGAGCTCGGGCAGTCCCCGGACCAGGCGGCGGTGGAGGCCTCCTGGGCCCGCTCCCGCGAGACGGGCCGGCACTGGCTGACGGGCGGCGACTTCCCCGTCCTGGGGGTCTCGTGACCACCGGGGACCGCTACACGGTCATCTCGGCCGACTGCCACGCGGGCGCCGACCTGCCGGACTACCGGCCGTACCTGGCCAAGCGGCACCACGAGGCCTTCGACGCCTGGGCCGCCGGCTACGTCAACCCGTACGAGGACCTCCTCGCCGACACCGCCGACCGCAACTGGAACTCGGCCCGCCGGCTGGCCGAGCTCGAAGCGGACGGCATCGTCGCGGAGGTCCTCTTCCCGAACACGATCCCGCCGTTCTTCCCCGCGGCCTCCTTGATGACGCAGCCGCCCACGGCCGCGGAGTACGAGCTGCGCTGGGCGGGCCTGCAGGCGCACAACCGCTGGCTGGCCGACTTCTGCGCGGACGCGCCGGGCCGGCGGGCCGGGGTGGCGCAGATCCTCCTCAACGACGTGGACGAGGCGGTCCGGGAGATCCGCCGCACGAAGGAGGCGGGCCTGACGGGCGGCATCCTCCTGCCCGGAGTCCCTCCGGGCTCACCCGTCCCGGAGCTCTACTCCGCCGCCTACGACCCGATCTGGGCCGTCTGCGCCGAACTCGACGTCCCCGTCAACCACCACGGCGGCTCGGCCTCGCCCCCGCTCGGGGACGAACCGGCGGCCCGCGCCGTCTTCATGGTGGAGACCACCTGGTTCTCCCACCGCGCCCTGTGGCACCTGATCTTCGGCGGGGCCTTCCGTCGCCACCCCGGCCTGAAGCTGGTCCTGACGGAGCAGGGCTCGGGCTGGATCCCGGGCGTCCTGGAGATGCTGGACTACTACCACGGCCGCCTCGTCACGGCCTCGGCCACGGCGGAGGCCAAGTTCGGGGCGGGCCTGGCCGACGCCATGGGCCGGGGCCCCAGCGAGGTCTGGCGGGACAACTGCTTCGTGGGGGCGAGCTTCATGCGCCCCCACGAGGTCCCGCTGCGGGACCGGATCGGCCTCGACAAGATCATGTGGGGCAGCGACTACCCCCACGACGAGGGCACCACCCCCTTCTCCCGCGAGGGCCTGCGCATCGCCTACGCGGGCCTCCCGCGCGAGGAGGTCGCGGCGATGGTCGGCGGCAACGCCGCCCGCGTCTACGGCTTCGACCTCCCCCTCCTGGACGCCCTGGCCGCCAAACACGGCCCCCTGGTCTCGGAGGTGGCCGAACCCCTGACCCGCATCCCCCCGGAAGCCACCAGCCCGGCCTTCGCCCTCGGCGCCTCGGTCCGCGTCTGGTGACAGCGTCCGGGACCCCGCCGGAGCGGCTCGCGGCAACCGCGTGAGCCGCTCCGGCGGGGCTGCGCCCGAAGCCCCTACCACCCTGGGGGTACCGTCGGTAACTTAGTCGGATACCGATCGGTAACAACCTCTAGCGGAGCCCCCCGGGGCGCCTCTATGGTGCGGGCATGCCGAACCTGCCCGATGTCGTGCTGTGGTCCATACCCGCGTTCGTCCTGCTCACCGTCATCGAGGTGGTGAGCTACCGGCTGCATCCCGACGAGGACGCCGCCGGGTACGACGCCAAGGACGCGGTCACGAGCGTCACCATGGGCATCGGCAGCATCGGGTTCGACCTGCTCTGGAAGATCCCGGTCGTCGCCGTCTTCACGGCCGTCTACGAACTGACCCCGCTGCGCGTGCCGTTCCTGTGGTGGACCGCCCTGCTGATGCTGCTCGCGCAGGACTTCCTCTACTACTGGCAGCACCGGCTGCACCACGTCATCCGCATCCTGTGGGCCTGCCACGTGGTCCACCACAGCAGCCGCAGGTTCAACCTCACCACCGCCCTGCGCCAGCCCTGGACCAGCGCCACCACCTGGTGGTTCTACCTGCCCATGGTCGCCCTCGGCGTGCACCCGGCCGCGATCCCCTTCTGCTACGGGATCAACCTCCTCTACCAGTTCTGGGTCCACACCGAGCGCATCGGAAAGCTGCCGCGGCCGTACGAGTACGTCTTCAACACCCCCTCGCACCACCGCGTCCACCACGCCTCCCAGGGCGGCTACCTCGACCGCAACTTCGGCGGCATCCTGATCGTCTGGGACCGGATGTTCGGGTCCTGGGTCGGGGAGACCGAGCGGCCCGTCTACGGGCTGACCAAGAACATCGGCACCCACAACCCGCTGCGCGTGGCCACCCACGAGTACGCCGCCATCGCCCGCGACGTACGGGCCGCCGGCAGCTGGCGCGAGCGCGCCGGGCGGGTCTTCCGCGGGCCGGGCTGGCAGCCCGTCGCCCAGCGGGTCCCGGCCGGGGGAGCGCCCGCCGCCGCGCCGGAGCCGGAGCGTGCCGCGTGAGCGCCACCGGGTCCCGTACGCCGTCCTGGGCGGACCGCCGCGCGAGCGTCGGACACCGGCCCGCGGCCGGCGCCGCCGGGCGGGCGCTGCTCGTCGCCTTCGGCGTGGCCGCCGCCGTCGACCTCGGCGCGCTGCTGGCCGGCTGGCACCTCGGGCACGTGATCGCCAAGCCACTGCTGATGCCGCTGCTGGTGGCCCACGTCATCACCCGTGGCGCCCCCCGCCTGCTGATCGCCGCCCTGCTGTTCGGCTGGGGCGGCGACCTCGCCCTGCTCTTCGACGCCGAGCCCGCCTTCCTCGTCGGCATGGGCTCCTTCGCCGCCGGGCACGTCTGCTACCTCGTGCTCTTCGGCCGCGGCCGGACGGGCCCCGTGCTCGGGGGCGCGTACGCCCTCGCGCTCGTCGGGACCGTCGCGCTGCTCTGGGGGGACCTGCCGGCCGGCCTGCGCGTCCCCGTCGCCGGGTACAGCCTGCTGCTCACCGCCATGGCCTACCGCTCCAGCGCACTCGGCCGTACCGCGGGCATCGGCGGCGCGCTGTTCCTGCTCTCCGACACCCTCATCGCGACCGGCGTCGCCGAGTGGCCCCAGCCGCCCCGCCCCGACTTCTGGATCATGGCCACCTACCTGGCGGCCCAGTACCTGCTGGCCATGGGAGCGATCGCACCGGCGCAGGCGTACCGTAGGGAAGTCATACAAGACTGAACCAACTGATCCGGAGGGCTGCACCACCATGCGCGCCACCGTCATCCACGCCCCGCACGACATCCGCGTGGAGGAGGTGCCCGACGCTGCGATCCAGCGCCCCGAGGACGCCGTCGTCCGCGTCCTGCGCGCCTGCATCTGCGGCAGCGACCTCTGGGCCTACCGCGGCGAGGCCGAGCGCCAGCCCGGCCAGCGGATCGGGCACGAGTTCCTGGGCATCGTCGAGGAGACCGGCTCCGCCGTCTCCGGCCTGCGCGCCGGGGACCTGGTCGTGGCCCCCTTCATGTGGTCCGACGGCACGTGTGACTACTGCTCCGAGGGCCTGTACACCTCCTGCGTGCACGGCGGTTTCTGGGGCTCGGTCGGCCACGACGGCGGCCAGGGCGAGGCCGTCCGCGTCCCGCACGCCGAGGGCACCCTGGTGAAGCTGCCGGCCGAGGCCGTCTCCGACGACCACCTGCTGACCGGCCTGCTGGCGCTCTCCGACGTCATGGGCACCGGCCACCACGCCGCCCTGGGCGCGGGGGTCCGCAAGGGCTCCACCGTCGCCGTGGTCGGCGACGGCGCCGTCGGGCTGTGCGGCGTCCTGGCCGCCAAGCGGCTCGGCGCCGAGCGGATCATCGCCCTCGGCCGGCACACCGTCCGTACCGACATAGCCAAGCTCTTCGGCGCCACCGACGTGGTCGCCGAGCGCGGCGAGGCCGCCGAGGCGGCCGTCCGCGAGCTGACCGGCGGGCAGGGCGCGCACGCCGTGATCGAGGCGGTCGGCACCGAGCAGTCCATGCGGACCGCCGTGAACATCACCCGCGACGGCGGCGCCATCGGCTACGTGGGCGTCCCGCACGGCAGCGGCACCGGCCTGGACCTCGGCGTGATGTTCGACCGCAACATCACCCTGCGCGGCGGTGTGGCGCCGGTCCGCGCGTACATCCCGGAGCTGCTGGAGGACGTGCTGAGCGGGGCCATCGACCCGGCGCCGGTCTTCGACCGCGCCGTGTCCCTGGACGAGGTCCCGGACGGCTACCGCGCGATGGACGACCGCAGCGCCCTCAAGGTCCTGATCAAGCCCTGATCACGCCGTGACGCTGAGCTGCGGGCGGGCCGGGCGGGGGAGCACCCCGTCCGGCCCGCCCGCGGCGGTCGTTACTTGACGGCCTTGAGCGCGTCGACCACGCCCGCGCCGTAGTAGCCGGTCTGGCCCCACTTGGCCTTGCAGGTGGCGGCGTCGATCAGGTTGCCGGTGCCGTCGTAGATCTTGTCCGGGCAGGCCGTCTTCGTGGCCTGGCCCTTGAGCATCGCCTGTATCTGCGCGGGCGTGGCCCACGGGTGCGCGCTCTTGATCAGGGCCGCGACGCCCGCGACGTGCGGGGTGGCCATCGAGGTGCCCTGCTTGTAGCCGTAGCCGCCGCCCGGCAGGGTGGACAGCACCCGGCCATTGGCGTCGGGGGTGGCCGGGATCTGCCACTTGTCGCCGCCGGGGGCGGCGACGTCGACGACGCCGAGGCCGTAGCTGGAGTAGTACGAGCGCAGGCCCTTGTCGCCGGTCGCGCTGACCGTGACCACGCCGGGCAGCTGCGCGGGCAGGTCCAGGCAGACCTTCGGGTCGATGGTGCGGGGCCCGGGGGTGGCGTCGTCCGGGCTGGTGTCGTCGAGGATCGAGTCGGCGGCCAGGTCGAAGTTCTCGTTGCCCGCCGCGGCCACGTTGAGGACGCCCTTGCGCTCGGCGTACCTGGTGGCCCGGGTGAGGGACTCCACCAGCGCCTTCTGGTCGTCGTCCGTCTTGCAGTTGAACATCCACGGGTCGACGTAGTAGCTGTTGTTCGTCACCTCGATCCCCTTCTCGGCGGCGAACATGAAGCCGCACACGACCGCCTCGGTGAAGAACAGGCTGGTTCCGGGCTCGCTCACCTTGATGCCGGCGACCTTCACGCCCGGCGCGACGCCGCTGACGCCGATGCCGTTGCGCGGGGCGGCGATGGTGCCCGCTACGTGCGTGCCGTGGTCACTGCCGTCGGGGTACGGGCGCCAGGCGCCGTCCGTGGTGTCCGCGACGCCGCCCACGCAGTTGGCGGACTGGCTCTTGGAGAAGTTGGCGGCCAGATCGGGGTGGGTGTCGTCGACACCCGTGTCGATGACGCCCACGGTGACGTCCGGGCTGCCATCGTTGATCTTGTGAGCCTGGTCCGCCTTGATCGCGCGCAGGTCCCACTGGTTGGACTCCAGGGGCTCCTGCCCCGGCTCGGCCTGCGCGGCCGCCTTGGCGGCGTCCGCCGCGCTCAGCTTCTGGGTCGTGCCCTCCTCGGTGGTCTGCACCGTCTGGAGGGGGGCCGTCCGGGTGGCGCCCACCGACACGAAGAGGCTGCGCTGGGCGCGCAGCTGCTTGGCGAAGTCGGGGTTCTGGGAGTGTGCGACGACGACGCCGATCTGCTCATACGACGTCACCACCGTTCCACCGGCCTGCTCGATGGCCTTCTTGGCCTGCTTGACCGTCCCGTACGCGGTCAGGTTCGCCACGTACGACAGCTTCGGGCCGGTGGTGGAGGCGGGCTTCGCGGCCGCGGCCGGGCCCGCCGTGTCGCTCAGCGGTGCGGCCGAGGCCGCGACCGAGGGCAGGAAGGCGAGCGAGGCGGTGAGCGCCAGGCCGACCGGAACGGCGAGTGCTCGCCGGCGGCCGTGTCCCAGATGAGCCATGGGTTCTCCACATCATCCGTGAAAAAGCCGTCCGCACGCGGTCGCGTCGGACGGGTACATGACACGCGAACCTAGCGTCGACGTTCCCTTCCGCGCCATCAGTTCGAGGAATCAGTTTTCAAAGAATCTGCGGGTGTTGAACCGTCGCGACACGCCGGCCGTGCCGTTGACAGGGGGGATCAGCACCACCGTCCCCCCACACGGAGGTTGTTTTGTCCGTCGTCCCCACCGCACCCGCGTCACAAGGAGAACCCCCCGTGACCACCGAAGCAGCGCCGCCCCACGGCGGCGCGGGACCGGCCCCGGCCCACCCCTCGGCAGAAGAGTTCACGCGCGTCCAGCAGAGCCCCGAATTCGCCGAACTGCGCAGCTCCTACCGGTCCTTCGCCTTCCCGCTGACCGTGGCCTTCATCGCCTGGTACCTGCTCTACGTGCTGCTGTCCAACTACGCGGGCGGCTTCATGGGGACCAAGCTCTTCGGCAACATCAACGTCGCCCTCGTCCTCGGCCTCGCCCAGTTCGCGACGACCTTCCTGATCGCCTGGCTCTACTCGCGGCACGCCGCCGCGAAGCTCGACCCCAAGGCCCGCGCCATCAAGCAGGAGATGGAGGCCGGGGCATGAGCACCCTCCCGCAGCCGGCCCCGGAGCTGGCCCCGCACCTGACCCTCGCCGCGGGCGCGAGCGAGCACCGTCCGCTGATCATCACCCTCTTCGGCCTGTTCGTCGTCGCGACCCTCGTCATCACCGTCTGGGCCGGCCGCCAGACCAAGGACGCCGCCGACTTCTACGCGGGCGGCCGCCAGTTCACCGGCTTCCAGAACGGCCTGGCCATCTCCGGCGACTACATGTCCGCCGCGTCCTTCCTGGGCATCGCCGGAGCCATCGCCCTCTTCGGCTACGACGGCTTCCTCTACTCCATCGGCTTCCTCGTCGCCTGGCTGGTGGCCCTGCTCCTGGTCGCCGAGCCGCTGCGCAACTCCGGCCGCTACACGATGGGCGACGTCCTCGCGTACCGGATGCGCCAGCGGCCCGTCCGCACCGCCGCCGGCACCTCCACCATCGTGGTCTCGATCTTCTACCTGCTCGCCCAGATGGCCGGCGCGGGCGTCCTCGTCTCGTTGCTCCTGGGCATCACCAGCGACGGCGGCAAGGTCGCCGTGGTCGCCCTGGTCGGCCTGCTGATGATCGTCTACGTGACCGTCGGCGGCATGAAGGGGACCACCTGGGTCCAGATGGTCAAGGCGGTCCTGCTCATCGCGGGCGCCCTGCTGATCACCTTCCTGGTGCTGCTGAAGTTCGACTTCAACATCTCCGCCCTGCTCGGCCAGGCCGCCGAGAACAGCGGCCAGGGATCGAAGTTCCTGGAACCCGGCCTCAAGTACGGCAAGGACGGGCTCACCAAGCTCGACTTCATCTCGCTGGGCCTGGCCCTGGTCCTCGGCACCGCCGGCCTGCCGCACATCCTGATCCGCTTCTACACCGTCCCCACGGCCAAGGCCGCCCGCAAGTCCGTGAACTGGGCCATCGGCATCATCGGCGCCTTCTACCTGATGACCATCGCCCTCGGCTTCGGCGCCGCAGCCCTCCTCAAGCGGGCCGACATCCTGGCCTCCAACAAGGCCGGCAACACCGCCGCCCCGCTGCTCGCCCAGGAGATCGGCGGCGGCGCCGGATCCACCGGCGGCGCGGTCCTGCTCGCGGTCATCTCCGCCGTCGCCTTCGCCACCATCCTCGCGGTGGTCGCCGGCCTCACCCTGGCCTCGTCCTCGTCCTTCGCGCACGACATCTACGTCAACGTCATCCGCAAGGGCCGGGCCACCGAGAAGGAGGAGATGCGCGCCGCCCGCTGGTCCACCGTGGTCATCGGCGCCGTCGCCATCGCCCTCGGAGCCCTCGCCCGCGACATGAACGTCGCCGGCCTGGTCGCGCTCGCCTTCGCGGTCGCCGCCTCCGCCAACCTCCCGACCATCCTCTACAGCCTCTTCTGGAAGCGCTTCACCACCCAGGGCGCGCTGTGGTCCATCTACGGCGGCCTGATCTCGGCGGTCGGCCTGGTGCTGTTCTCGCCGGTCGTCTCCGGCAAGCCCACCTCGATGTTCAAGGACGCCGACTTCTACTGGTTCCCCCTGGAGAACCCCGGGATCATCTCCATCCCCCTCGGCTTCCTCCTCGGCTGGCTGGGGACCGTACTGTCCAAGGAGGAGGCGGACCCCCGCAAGTTCGCCGAACTGGAGGTCCGCTCCCTCACCGGAACAGGGGCTCACTGAGATCCGACGAACACCCAGCGTGGCCGCGTCGTAGTTCCGTACGACGCGGCCACGCCACGTCTCGTTCCTTTGGGCCTCCCTCCCGGTAACAACCGTCGCGTAGGCTCGAAAGCAGCGCTTCCGCCCACCTGCGACTGCGCCAAGCTCTACCGATCCGGACAGGGGAGGGGGCCATCAGTGCTTCTCGACACCTACGGCCGCGTGGCCACTGACCTGCGCGTCTCACTCACCGACCGGTGCAACCTGCGCTGTACGTACTGCATGCCCGAAGAAGGCCTCCAGTGGCTCGGGAAGTCCGATCTGCTGAGCGACGAGGAGATCGTCCGGCTGGTCCGCATCGCCGTCACCCACCTCGGGATCACCGAGGTCCGCTTCACCGGCGGCGAGCCCCTGCTGCGCCCCGGGCTGGTCGGGATCGTCGAGCGGTGCGCGGCCCTGGAGCCCCGCCCCCGGATGTCCCTGACCACCAACGGCATCGGTCTCAAGCGCACCGCGCAGGCGCTCAAGGCCGCCGGCCTGGACAGAGTGAACGTTTCCCTGGACACCCTGCGCCCCGAGGTCTTCAAGACCCTCACCCGCCGTGACCGCCACCACGACGTCATCGACGGCATGGCGGCCGCCCGCGAGGCGGGTCTGACCCCGGTCAAGGTCAACGCCGTCCTGATGCCGGGGCTCAACGAGGACGAGGCCCCCGACCTGCTGGCCTGGGCCGTGGAGAACGAATACGAGCTCCGCTTCATCGAGCAGATGCCCCTGGACGCCCAGCACGGCTGGAAGCGCGACGGCATGATCACCGCCGGGGACATCCTGGAGTCCCTGCGCACGCGTTTCACGCTCACCGAGGAAGGCGCCGACGAACGCGGCTCCGCACCCGCCGAGCGCTGGGTGGTCGACGGCGGCCCGGCCACCGTCGGGGTCATCGCCTCCGTCACCCGCCCCTTCTGCGGGGCCTGCGACCGCACCCGGCTCACGGCCGACGGCCAGGTCCGCACGTGCCTGTTCGCCACCGAGGAGTCGGACCTGCGCGCCGCCCTGCGCTCGGGCGCCGCGGACGAGGAGATCGCCCGCCTGTGGCAGGTGGCGATGTGGGGGAAGAAGGCCGGCTCCGGCCTCGACGACCCGTCCTTCCTCCAGCCCGACCGCCCCATGTCGGCGATCGGCGGCTGAGCCCGCCACCGTGACCGCCCGGTCCGCCGGAGCCCGCCTCCAGGCGGCTCCGAGCGGGTCCCGGCGGGTCCTCAGGGGCGTTCCGAGCCCTCGGGCTGTTCCCACTCGTCGAGCTTCACGACGTCCTTGAGGAAACCGCGCACCCCCAGGAACTGCGAGAGGTGTTCGCGGTGCTCCTCGCACGCCAGCCACGTCTTGCGCCGCTCCGGCGCGTGCAGCTTCGGGTTGTTCCACGCCAGGACCCAGACCGCCGTGTCACGGCAGCCCTTGGCGGAGCAGGTGGGGACGTCGGCTTCGGGGCCGGAGGAGCCGGAGAAGAAGTCAGGGGAGTTCACGGCCTCAACCCTACAAACGGAAGGGCGACGCCGGGCAGCCACGGGGGGAGCTGCCCGGCGTCGGTCCGTCGCTCCGACGGGGGATGCGGAGCGCGTAGGCAGTATGTCACGCAGGACCGGGTGGGGTGCACCGGAACTTCATGATTGATCTGAGGTTTTATTGAGGTTTCCGGCCTCCAGTGCGGGGCGCACCGGGGCCGGCATGAAGTGCGAGGGCAGTGAGGGGGTCGACTCGCGCCCCGCGTTGGCGATGACCACGGCGATGTAGGGCAGCAGCAGTCCCGCGGCGAGCGTCACGATCGCCACATGGCGTTCCACGTTCCACAGGAGGACGGTGGCGACCACCGACAGGGTCCGGATCGCCATCGAGATCACGTAGCGGCGCTGCCGTCCCCGCACGTCCTCTTCGAGGCCCATCCGGGCCCCGGTGATCCGGAAGACCTCGGCCCCGTTCCGCTTCGTCCGCTGCACGTTCCACCACCCGATCCACCCGCCGGACACTCCCCGGCCCGCAACCCTTCCACCGTACGCCGCCCCCGTCGAGCCGGGGAGAGGGGGTGTCCCTCCGATGGAGCCGTCCGACATGCGTGCCGGGCCGCACGGGTCGAGACTGGGCGCACATGCGCACAACGCGCCGCGAGGAGGCTCGACATGCAATGGTTGTGGGCGATCATCGTCGGTTTCGTGCTGGGCCTCATAGCCCGGGCCATCCTGCCCGGCAAGCAGCACCAGCCCCTGTGGCTGACCACCCTCTTCGGCATCCTCGGTGCCCTCCTCGGCAATGCCGTCGCGGGGTGGATCGGCGTCGGGGACACGGCGGGCATCGACTGGACCCGGCACCTGCTCCAGCTGGCCGGAGCGGTGCTGATCGTCGCGCTCGGCGATATGGCCTACGTGGCACTGCGGGGCGGCAAACGCGGGACCGCCTAGCGCCGCCGATGACGAAGGGGCCGATGCGGACGATTCCTGTCCGCACCGGCCCCTCATCGCGTCCGCCCGCCGGCCGGCCTCAGGCGCCCGCGGCCTCGGTGCCGGTGCCCTCGGTGCCGGTGACCTCGACCGCCGCCAGGTTCTTCTTGCCGCGCCGCAGCACGAGCCAGCGGCCGTGCAGCAGGTCCTCCGGGGCGGGGACCGCGTCCTCGGCGGTGACCTTCACGTTGTTCACGTAGGCGCCGCCCTCCTTCACGGTCCGACGGCCCGCGGACTTGCTGGCGACCAGCCCGGTCTCCGCGAGCAGGTCCACGACCTGCACCGGCTCGGCGACCTTGGCGTGCGGCAGCTCGGAGAGGGCCGCGGTCAGGGTGGCCTCGTCCAGCTCCGCGAGCTCGCCCTGGCCGAACAGCGCCTTCGACGCGGCGATCACGGCGGCGCACTGGTCCGCGCCGTGCACCAGCGTGGTCAGCTCCTCGGCCAGCGCCCGCTGGGCGGCACGCGCCTGCGGCCGCTCGGCGGTCTGCGCCTCCAGCTCCTCCAGCTCCTCGCGGGACTTGAAGGACAGGATCCGCATGTAGGTCGAGATGTCCCGGTCGTCCACGTTCAGCCAGAACTGGTAGAACGCGTACGGGGTGGTCATCTCCGGGTCCAGCCAGACGGCCCCGCTCTCGGACTTGCCGAACTTGGTGCCGTCCGCCTTGACCATCAGCGGGGTCGCCATCGCGTGGACGTGCGCCTGCGGCTCCACCCGGTGGATCAGGTCGAGCCCGGCCGTCAGGTTGCCCCACTGGTCCGAGCCGCCCTGCTGGAGGGTGCAGCCGTAGCGGCGGTACAGCTCCAGGAAGTCCATGCCCTGGAGCAGCTGGTAGCTGAACTCCGTGTAGCTGATGCCCTGGTCGGACTCCAGCCGCTTGGCGACCGAGTCCTTCGTCAGCATCTTGTTGACGCGGAAGTGCTTGCCGATGTCCCGCAGGAACTCGATGGCGGACATGCCCGCCGTCCAGTCCAGGTTGTTCACCATCAGTGCCGCGTTCTCGCCCTCGAAGGACAGGAACGGCTCGATCTGCGAGCGCAGCCGGTTCACCCAGTTCGCGATGGTCTCCGGGTCGTTCAGCGTGCGCTCGGCGGTCGGGCGCGGGTCACCGATCTGACCGGTGGCCCCGCCGACCAGCGCCAGCGGCCGGTGGCCGGCCTGCTGGAGCCGGCGCACGGTGAGCACCTGCACCAGGTGCCCCACGTGCAGCGAGGCCGCGGTCGGGTCGAAGCCGCAATAGAAGGTGACGGGACCGTCCGCGAACGCCTTGCGCAGCGCTTCTTCGTCGGTGGACTGGGCGAAGAGCCCACGCCACTTCAGTTCGTCGACGATGTCCGTCACGGTCTCTCGACTCCTTCGATGTCTGAAAATGCCGTGCTCAGTCTAGGTGGGTCACACGCCCTTGCTGACCGAGCTCATGTTGAAGTCCGGGATGCGCAGCGCGGGCATCGCGGCCCGGGTGAACCAGTCGCCCCACTCGCGCGGCAGGGTCTTCTCGGTCCGGCCGGCCTCCGAGGCCCGCGAGAGCAGGTCCACCGGGGACTCGTTGAACCGGAAGTTGTTGACCTCGCCCGTGACCTGCCCGTTCTCCACCAGGTAGACGCCGTCGCGGGTCAGGCCGGTGAGCAGCAGGGTGGCCGGGTCGACCTCGCGGATGTACCAGAGGCAGGTCAGCAGCAGGCCCCGCTCGGTGCCCGCCACCATCTCCTCCAGGGACTTGTCCCCGCCCCCGTCCAGGATGAGGTTCCCGAAGGAGGGGGAGAGCGGCAGGCCGGTCAGGTCCGCGCTGTGCCGGGTAGTGGTCAGCCGGGCCAGCTCGCCGCCGCTGATCCACTCGGTCGCCGGGACCGGCAGGCCGTTGTCGAACACCGAGGCGTCGTCGCCGGAGCTGTGCGCGATCACGAAGGGCGCGGACTCCAGGCCGGGCGCGTGCGGGTCGCTGCGCAGGGTCAGCGGGAGCCGTGAGAGCTCCTCGCCGATCCGGGTGCCGCCGCCGGGCTTGGAGAAGACCGTACGGCCCTCCACCGCGTCCCGGGCCGCCGCCGACCACATCTGGTAGATCAGCAGGTCCGCCACGGCCGTGGGCGGCAGCAGGGTCTCGTACCGCCCGGCGGGCAGCTCGACCTTGCGCTCCGCCCAGCCCAGGCGGACGGCCAGCTCCGCGTCCAGCACGGTCGGGTCCACGTCCTTGAAGTCCCGGGTGGCGCGGCCGGCCCAGGCCGAGCGGGAGCGGTCCGGGGACTTCGCGTTCAGCTCCAGCGTCCCGTTGGGCTGGTCGTGGCGCAGCCGCAGCCCCGTGGAGGTGCCGACGTACGTGGTGACCAGCTCGTGGTTCGCGAACCCGTACAGCTCCCGCCCGCCCGCGCGGGCCCGGGCGAAGGCCTCACCGAGGGCCGGGGCGAAGTCCGCGAACACCGCCGAGGAGGTCTCGGCGGGGGCGTCGGTGAAGTCGGGCGAGGCCGGGGTCCCGGTCACCAGCGGCTGGGCGTCCTCGGCGGGACCGGCCCCGCGGGCGGCCGCCTCGGCAGCGCGTACGAGCGGCTCCAGGTCGGCGGCGGTGACGGCGGAGCGCGAGACGACCCCCGAGGCCGTGCCCTCCTTGCCGTCGACGGTGGCGATGACCGTCAGGGTGCGGCCGCGGGTGACGCCGTTGGTGGTGAGCGCGTTGCCCGCCCAGCGCAGGTTGGCGCTGGACTCCTCGTCGGCGATGACGACGCAGCCGTCGGCCGTGGACAGCTCCAGGGCGCGCTCGACGATCTCGTGCGGCTTCGTGCGGCTCATCGGCCGGCCTCCTGCGTGGTGTTCAGACTGTGCTGTCCCGGGGGACGACCCCCGGACCCCCGGCGGATCGCGTGGTGACCGTGGATCGTCATCGGCCGGCCTCCTGCGTGGTGTTCAGGATGTTCACATCGCGGAACAGGGCGGACGGGCAGCCGTGGGAGACCGCCGCGACCTGCCCCGGCTGGGCCTTGCCGCAGTTGAAGGCGCCGCCCAGTACATAGGTCTGCGGGCCGCCGACCTTCTCCATCGAGCCCCAGAACTCGGTCGTCGTGGCCTGGTAGGCGACGTCGCGCAGCTGCCCGGCGAGCCGGCCGTTCTCGATGCGGAAGAACCGCTGGCCGGTGAACTGGAAGTTGTAGCGCTGCATGTCGATCGACCAGGAACGGTCGCCGACCACGTAGATCCCGCGCTCCACCCCGCCGATCAGGTCCTCGGTGGACAGACCGCCCGGATCCGGCCGGAGCGAGACGTTCGCCATCCGCTGGACGGGCACGTGCCCGGGGGAGTCGGCGTAGGCGCAGCCGTTGGAGCGCCCGAGGCCCGTGAGCCTCGCGATCCGCCGGTCCGTCTGGTACCCGGTCAGGGTGCCGTCCTTGACCAGGTCCCAGCTCTGCGCCTCGACGCCCTCGTCGTCGTAGCCGATGGTGGCCAGGCCGTGCTCGGCGGTGCGGTCGCCCGTCACGTTCATGATCGGGGAGCCGTACTTCAGCTTGCCCAGCTGGTCGAAGGTGGCGAAGGAGGTCCCCGCGTACGCCGCCTCGTAGCCCAGCGCCCGGTCGAGCTCGGTGGCGTGGCCGATGGACTCGTGGATGGTCAGCCACAGGTTGGACGGGTGCACGACCAGGTCGTAGCGCCCGGCCTCCACGCTCGGGGCCCGCATCTTCTCGGCGAGCAGGGCGGGGATCTCCTCCAGCTCGGCGTTCCAGTCCCAGCCGGTGCCCGTCAGGTACTCCCATCCGCGCCCGGCGGGCGGGGCGATGGTGCGCATGGAGTCGAACTCGCCGGTGGTGGCGTTCACGGCGACGGCGGTGAGCTGCGGGTGGATCCGCACGCGCTGCTGCGTGGTGGAGGTGCCCGCGGTGTCGGCGTAGAACTTGTTCTCGTGCACGGCGAGGAGCGAGGCGTCCACGTGCGCGACGCCGTCGGCGGCCAGCAGCCGGGTGCTCCAGTCGGCGAGCAGGGCCGCCTTCTCGGCGTCCGGCACCGAGAAGGGGTCCACGTCGTAGGCGGAGATCCAGGTCTTGTCGGCGTGCACCGGCTCGTCGGCGAGTTCGACGCGCTCGTCGGAGCCGGCGGCCTTGATCACCTGGGCGGACAGCTTCGCCATGGCGACGGCCTGGGAGGCCACCTTGGCGGCGGCGTCCATGGTGAGGTCCACGCCGGAGGCGAACCCCCAGCTGCCCCCGTGCACCACCCGGACCGCGTAGCCGAGGTCCGTGGTGTCGGAGCCGCCGGAGGGCTTGGCGTCGCGCAGGCGCCAGGAGGCGCTGCGGATCCGCTCCAGCCGGAAGTCGGCATGGTCGGCGCCCAGCGCGCGGGCCCGGGCGAGCGCCGCGTCGGCGAGCGCCCGCAGGGGCAGCGCGGTGAAGGCCGCGTCGATGGAATGGGCCACGGAAATCCTCCCGGGGTCGGGGCAGGTCGCCCCGATCATGTCGCGCCCGGGGCTCTGGTGCCTACATCTTTCTGTAGGGACTCGACATACCCCGTCGCGAGGCCCTGTCGGAGCCCGATTCTCCGGATGCCGGAGCCGACCTATAGGTTTTTGGTATTCAGACAGCTAGCGAAAGGGTGATCCGTTGAGCCGCTCGGTTCTCGTCACCGGAGGTAACCGGGGCATCGGCCTCGCCATCGCCCGAGCCTTCGCCCAGGCCGGCGACAAGGTCGCGATCACGTACCGCTCGGGAGAGCCGCCGCAGGAGCTCACCGACCTCGGCGTACTGTCGGTGCGCTGCGACATCACCGACTCCGAGCAGGTGGAGCAGGCCTACAAGGAGATCGAGGCCAAGCACGGCAACGTGGAGGTGCTGGTGGCCAACGCCGGCATCACCAAGGACACGCTGCTGATGCGGATGTCCGAGGAGGACTTCGCCTCCGTCGTCGACACCAACCTCACGGGCACCTTCCGCGTGGTCAAGCGCGCCAACCGCGGCATGCTCCGGGCGAAGAAGGGCCGTGTGGTCCTGATCTCCTCGGTCGTGGGCCTGCTGGGTTCCGCGGGTCAGGCCAACTACGCCGCCTCGAAGGCCGCGCTGGTGGGCTTCGCCCGCTCCCTCGCCCGCGAGCTGGGCAGCCGCAACATCACCTTCAACGTCGTGGCCCCGGGCTTCGTGGACACCGACATGACGAAGGTGCTCACCGACGAGCAGCGTGCGGGCATCGTGTCGCAGGTGCCGCTGGCCCGCTACGCGCAGCCCGAGGAGATCGCGGCCGCCGTGAGCTTCCTGGCGTCCGATGACGCCGCGTACATCACCGGAGCCGTCATTCCCGTTGACGGCGGATTGGGCATGGGTCACTGATCACCATGAGCGGAATTCTCGACGGCAAGCGCATCCTCATCACCGGGGTGCTGATGGAGTCGTCCATCGCCTTCCACACCGCCCGACTGGCCCAGGAGCAGGGCGCCGAGGTCATCCTCACGGCGTGGCCGCGCCCCTCGCTGACCGAGCGGATCGCCAAGAAGCTGCCGAAGCCGGTCAAGGTCATCGAGCTCGACGTCACCAACGACGAGCACCTGGCCCGCCTCGAAGGCCTCGTCCGCGAGGAGCTCGGCGGCCTCGACGGCGTCGTGCACTCCATCGGCTTCGCGCCGCAGGACGCGCTCGGCGGCAACTTCCTGAACACCCCGTTCGAGTCGGTGGCCACCGCCATGCACGTGTCGGCGTTCTCGCTGAAGTCGCTGGCCATGGCCTGCAAGCCGCTGTTCCCGGCGGAGGGCGCGGCCATCGTCGGCCTCACCTTCGACGCGCAGTTCGCCTGGCCGCAGTACGACTGGATGGGCCCGGCCAAGGCCGCGCTGGAGGCCACCAGCCGCTACCTCGCCCGCGACCTGGGCAAGGAGAACATCCGCTGCAACCTGGTCTCGGCCGGCCCGATCGGCTCGATGGCCGCGAAGTCCATCCCGGGCTTCGGCGAGCTGGCGGACACCTGGAACCAGCGTTCCATGCTGGCGTGGGACATGAGCGACCCGGAGCCGACGGGCCGGGGCGTCGTCGCCCTGCTGTCGGACTGGTTCCCGAAGACCACGGGCGAGATCGTCCACGTCGACGGCGGCCTGCACGCGATGGGCGCCTGACCGGCACCCGCATCCGTACGGCGGTGGCCGTGCCCCCCTCTCCGGGGGCACGGCCACCGCCGTTTTCCCGGTCCGGGACCGGGGAGCGGGGATTCGTTCGATCAGATTTTCGCCGTCTGACCGGATCTTCCCGAGTCGAAAACCGGGACAGATGCCTGCAAACTGACCTCGTCGGGATCTTCCCGGCTGCTTCGGGGAGGAGGTACGGGCGTGCGCGCGAGGCCGAGCCGAGCGGTATCGCTGCTGGTCACCTCCGTTGTCCTGACCGGACTCCTGATCCCCGGAGCCACCGCGCAGCCCGGCGGCCCCGAGCCGGGAGCGGGGCCGGAAGCGGCCGCCCCGGCCGCCGTGGACCTCGCCGACATCCCGGCCGAACCCCCCGTCCGGCCCGCGCCGGCCGCGACCCCCGAGCTCTTCGGCGCCGACTGCGACACCGAGATCGACGGCTCGCAGGTGACCGCGTACTGCCACAACGGCTACCCCGAGACCGACCTGCTCCGCCTCCACGTGGAGTGCGAGCGCTGGTGGGACCTGGACGGGGACGGCGCCGCCGTGTCCCTGGACCCGGCGGGCCGGGTCCGGCTCACCGGCCGCTGCTGGAAGGAGGTCCGCACGGCCTGGGTGAGCCACCAGCGCCCGTGAGGGCGGCCCGGGCCCGGCCCGTCGCGCTCAGCGTCCGCCCCGGCCGAGGCAGACGAAGGGGTAGCCGGCCGCCTCCGAGGCCGCCGCGTCCCCGTCTCCGCGCCGGATCGCCTCGATCAGCCGGGCGTGGTCCAGGTGGGCGGCCGGATCCAGCACCGTGCCGACGTCCGTCCGCAGCCAGTCCGCCACCAGGTCGCCCAGGTCCGCGTACAGCTCGATCAGCACGTCGTTGTGCGAGGCCGTCACCACCGCCATGTGCAGGGCGACGTCCGCCGCCACGAACAGCTCCGCCTCCCCGCTCGCCCACGCCTCCTCGCGCCGCGCCAGCAGCGCGTCCAGCTGGACCAGGTCCCGGTCGGTCCGCCGCTCCGCCGCCAGCCGGGCCGCCGAGGACTCCAGCGTCGAACGCAGCTCCGCGATGTGCCGCGGGTCGGCCCCGGCGAAACGCCGGTGCATCACCCCGGCCAGCTCGCTGGTGGCGATCACGTAGGTGCCCGAACCCTGACGGATGTCCAGCAGCCCGTTGTGCGCGAGCGCGCGGACGGCCTCCCGCACGGTGTTGCGGGCGACGCCCAGCAGCTCCACCAGCTCGGGCTCGGTCGGGATCCGGCCCCCGACCGGCCATTCACCGGAGGTGATCTGGTTCCGGAGCTGGGCGATCACCTGATCGACGAGCGCGGATCGCCGGGGCGAGGTCAGCGGCATGTGGGCAAGGTCCTCTCTGGGGCGACTGGACAACCAATCATCCCATGATTCTATGATGGTTCAATGTCCGACGAAGAAGTCCAGACCATGAACCGCCCGGAGGTCGTGCGCACCGCCGCGCACGAGCCCCTCCCCGCCTCCGCGCACGTCGCCCCCACGTGGCTCGGCCCGGTGCTCATCGTCGGAATCGTGCTGGCCGCCCTCAACCTGCGGCCCGCCATCACCAGCCTCGGCGCCCTCTTCGAGGAGGCCAGGACCGGCCTCCACATGAGCGGCGCCGTCGCCGGACTGATCACCTCCGTGCCCGCCCTGTGCTTCGCGGTCTTCGGCATCACCGCGCCCCGCCTCTCCCGCCGCTTCGGCCCCGCCGTCGTCGTCTGCGCCGGCATGGCGGCCGTCGCCGCGGGCCTGCTGATCCGCCCCTTCGCGGACAGCGCCGCCGCGTTCCTCGCCGCCAGCGCCCTGTCCCTGGCGGGCATAGCCCTCACCAACGTGCTGCTCCCGGTCATCGTCAAGCGCTGGTTCCCCGACCGCGTCGGCACCATGACCGGGCTCTACTCCATGGCCCTGGCCGCCGGCACCTCCCTCGCCGCCGCCGCGACCGTCCCCCTGACCTCCGCCCTCGGCGGCAACTGGCGCACCGGACTCCTCGTCTGGGCCGTCCTCGCCGCGGTCGCCGTCCTGCCCTGGCTGCCGATCGCCGCCGCGAGCCGCCGGGAGAAGGCGGCCGCCCCCGCAGCGGCCGTGCGCGAGGACAAGGGACCCTCCGTCGTCCGCAGCCGCACCGCCTGGGCGCTCGCCTGCTACTTCGGCCTCCAGGCCACCGGCGCCTACGTCACCATGGGCTGGCTCCCGCAGATCTTCCGCGACGCCGGCGTCTCGGCCTCCACCGCCGGCGTGCTGCTCGCCGTCACCATGGTCATGGGCGTCCCGCTGGCCTTCGTCATCCCCGGCCTCGCCGGACGCATGCGCCACCAGGGCCCCATCGCCGTCACCCTCAGCCTGTTCGGTTTCGCCGGCTACCTCGGCCTCTACCTCGCCCCCGCCGCCGGAGCCTGGGCCTGGGCCCTCCTGCTCGGCATCTCCAACTGCGCCTTCCCGCTCGTCATCACCATGATCGGACTGCGCGCCAAGTCCCCCGCGGGGGTCGTCAAGCTCTCCGCCTTCGCCCAGAGCACCGGATACCTGATCTCCATCCCCGGCCCGCTGGTCATCGGCACCCTCTACCAGCACAGCGGCGGCTGGGACCTGCCGCTCGCCCTGATGGCCGGACTGCTCGTCCCGCAGCTCGTCCTCGGCGTCCTCGCGGGACGGGACCGCACGATCGAGGACGAATGCGGCATGCGAGACTGACGGGCATGTCGCCCGTACTCGAACCGAACCCCCAGAACGGTCACAAGAAGCTCGGCCTCGTGCTCGGCGCGATGCTGCTCGTGACCGTGATCATCGCCGTCATCGCCAGCCTCGCCTCCCCCTGAGAGCCCGCCCGGGCCCGGCCCCCGGACCCCGATGGTGGGGTTGTCCCCACCATCCCCTAGGGGGTCAGGCTCAGGGTCGGATGGGGTGTGACCCCGATGGGAACCGCCGCCACGGATCCGTAGATTCGAAGCAGCGAGCCCGTCCCAGCCCACACCCCGGAGGCGGCCATGTCGGCCCCCACGCAGATCCCGTCCCTCCCCGCCGCCCGGCGCCGCCGTCCCGCGGCGCACGCGGGAGCGGGCACCCGGCTGCACTGGTGGGCCCTCGCCCTGCCCGCGCTGGCCTTCGGACTCCTGCTGCTCCTCCTCGCCGGCTCGGGCGAGGCCCAGGCCGCCACCCCGGACGCCTCCGGGCTGCTCCAGGTCGGCCGGCAACTGCTGCGCGCCGTCGGCTGACCCCCGCGCGCCGAGGCGTGCCCCCCGTCCTCGCGGAGGCCGCCCAACACCCTGCGCCCCGTGGCGCGTTTCGTGCGAAGCTGGGAGCCATGAGCGCCGACACACCCCGCAGGATCGTCCTCCTCCGGCACGCCAAGGCCGACTGGCCCCAGGTGTCCGACCACGACCGCCCGCTGGCGGAACGCGGCCGAAAGGACGCGCCGGCCGTCGGACTGAAGCTGGCCGAGACCGGCATCACCTTCGACCTGGCCCTCTGCTCCACCGCCGCCCGTACCCGGGAGACCTGGAAGCTCGCCGTCCAGGAACTGCCGCACCGGCCGAAGACCCATTACGAGGAGCGGCTCTACGACGCCTCGCTGGGCGAGCTCATCGCCCTGCTGAACGAGACCCCGGAGGACGTGGCCGACCTCCTCGTGATCGGCCACAACCCCGGCATGCACGCCCTCGCCGACGCCCTCTCCGGGCGCGCGGAGGGCGACACCCTCGACCGGATGACCCGTACGGGCTTCCCGACCGCGGCGCTGGCCGTCGTCTCCTTCACCGGATCGTGGAAGTCCGTCGAGCACGGTGTGGGCACGCTGCTGGACTACTGGACGCCCAAGGAGCACTGAGCCCCAGAGCCTGAGCCCCAGGGCCCGGCGCCGCCACGCCCCGGGCCCACCGCACGTCCGGGAAGGTCACCGGGCGGGCAGCGGCGGGATGCCCGCGTCCCGCGCCTCCCACAGCTCCGGGTAGAAGCGCCGGTGGACGGCCGCCCGCAGATGGGCCACACCGCTGCTGCCCCCGGTCCCGGGCCGCCCGCCGATCTGCCGCTCCACGAGCTGCGCGTGGCAGGCCCGCCACTCGGTCCAGATCTCGTCGTGGTCCACCAGGGCCTCCACCAGCTCCGACAGCTCCGCGAACTCCACCGGGTCACCGTCCCGGGGCGCCGCCGCGAGCCGCCCGAACGCCTCCCGCCGCTCCGCCGCCGTCCCCACCGCGAAACCGGCCTTGGCCAGCAACGACACGAACGCCTCCCACACGGTCGGCTCCGCGAGCCGCCCGCGCGCCCGCTCCCGTTCCCGCGGACTCAGCCCGGCGACGGCCCGCGCCCCGTGCTCCCCGCGCACCCACTCCGCGCCGCACAGCCCCGCTATCTCCAGGTACTGCGCCGACTGCGCCCCGCTGCTGCCGCCGAGCACCCCGCGGAAGGCGTGGAACTCCCGCGGCGGCATCCCGCGCAGCGGGTGGATCCCCGCGATCAGCGCCCGAGTGATCACCGTGCTCCGCACCAGACCGGCCCGCGCGGCCCGCGGATCACCCTCCAGCATCCGGTCGCGGGCCCCCGACAGATCGCGCAGCAGCTGTCCGAACCACAGCTCCTGCACCTGGTGGACGGCGATGAACAGCAGCTCGTCGTCCACCCCGTCGGCCAGTGGCACCTGGAGCGTCAGCAGCTCCGGCAGCCGCAGGTAGTCCGCGTACGTGACGTTCTCAGACATCGCTCTCCTCCGGTGCGCGCAGTCCGAACTCCGCGAACGCGTCCGTCACGCCGGGCAGGTCGAAGGCGTCGACCTGGGCGCACAGCCGCAGGGTGGAACGGGAGATCGTCTGGATGCGGTCCAGGCCCGCCCCACCCCCGTAGCTGTCCGCGAGCACCGCCTCGGTGCGGTCCTCGTCCAGACCGGCCAGGCGCAGCGACACCCGTACCGGCTCCAGGTCCCAGTCGAGCGCCGCACGGATCATCGCCGGCAGGGCACGGGCCGCCAGGACGCGCCGGCGCCCGTCGAGCCGGGCCCACAGCTCCAGGAAGAACGCCGAGAAGAAGCGGTGGTGGCGCCCCTCGTCCTTGGCGTGGTCGCGCATCAGCTCGCGCACCGTGCTCACCACGGTCGGGTCCTGCGGCACCTCGTTGAGCACGGCGGTGATCAGGGTCTCGAACACCACCGCCTGCAACTGCCCGGCCAGCACCGGGTCCTGCGGCAGCAGCCGCCGCCCGCTGTCCTGGAGGGCCGTGACGAACCCGCCGTAGTCGACGTCCGGCACGGCGATCCCGGTGACGGCCGCCACCTGATCGGCGAGGTCCAGGCTGTAGAGGGCGTGGTAGCCCTCGTCGCAGTAGACCTTGAAGGCGTCCATCCGCAGCGCGGTCGGGAAGTGCAGACCGGAGTTGCCGTTGGCGACGGGCTCGGCGGCCCCGTTGACCACCCGGGTCTCCAGGTGCGTCGTCGAGTGCAGGAACTGGTACAGGTGCCGTACGGAGATCTCGCGGACCCGCTCCGGGGCCAGCGCCTTCACCTCGGGGTGGGCCAGGTGCGGGACCAGGGCGTCCGGGAAGAAGACCCTGCCCTGCTCCGCCTCGGCGTGGAACACGCGGCGTACGCCGCCCCGCACGCCGGCGGTCTCGTACCAGCGGTCGAGCGGACCGGGGGCCGTGCTCATGGGCGCCTTCCGTTCGGGGAGGAGGGGGAGGAGGGGGAGGGGAACGCGGAGAGGGGGTCGGCGAGGGCGGCCTCCCCGAGGGCCCCGCCCAGGTGGCCGGCGATCCGCCGGACCGCCTCCGCGACCAGGGGGGCCTCGACGGTGTGGCACAGCCGGAACCAGCCCGGCTCGGGCGAGCGGAACGCCCCGCCCGGCAGGATGCTGACCCTCGCCGTCTCGAACAGCTCCCGCCACAGCCGCTGTTCGGCCTCGAACCCGGCCCCGGGCAGCCATCGGCGCAGGTCCAGCCAGACGGAGAACCCGGCCTCGGCGGGAACGTACGGGATCCGGTACGCGTCCAGGTGTGCGACGAGGTGCGCGTACGAGGACCCCAGCCGGCGGCGGCCCGCCGCGAGGAAGGAGGCCACCCACGCCGGGTCGGCCAGCAGGCCGGCGAGGGTGTGCTGGGTGGCGGTGGAGACGGGCGCGAAGTAGGCCATCGCCCGCGCCGCATCCCGCACCCGGGGATCACGGGTGTGCAGGACACCGGTCTTCAGTCCGGGCAGCCCGAAGTCCTTCGCGAAGCCCCAGACCACGTGGGTGCGTTCGGCCCAGTGCGGATTGACCGCGGGGTCTGCGGCGCTGGTGAAGGCGTGCGGGCCGAAGACGGCGTGGGCGTAGATCTCGTCGGAGACGAGGTCCACGTCGTGCTCGGCGGCCACCCGCAGCAGCTCGGCGAGCACCTCGGGCGGGTGCACCTCGCCGAGGGGGTTGGAGGGGGAGGAGAGCGCGACCGCGCGTACGGTCGTCCCCTCCGCGGAGGCCTGCTTCAGGGCCCGGTCGACGGCCTCCGCGCTCAGCCGGAACCCGTCGGCCGGCTCCAGCGGGGCGGGCAGGATCCGGGCGCCGGAACGGCCCCCGAGATCGGTGTCGAAGGCCCCGTAGTAGGGGGCGGGCACCACGATCGCCTCGCCCGGGTCGCACAGCACCGACGCGATCGCGTCCAGCGCCCCGGTGGCGCCGCTGATCACCACCAGGTCCTCGGCGTCGAGCGGCGTACGGCAGGTCGCGGAGAGCAGCGCCGCGACGCGCTCGCGCAGTACGTCGGTGCCGTGCAGGGGCGCGTAGCGGGCGGTGGACTCGGTCATCGGCTCCAGCGAGGCCAGCCGGCCGTCGAGGAGGTCCCACAGGAGACGGTTCTCCGCGGTGCCCAGGTTGAGGTAGCCGCCGGGGCGCACGTCCGGATCGTACGGTTCGGCCTCGGCCAGGAAGTGCGCCTCGGCGATGGCGGGGGTGTCGGCGAGCAGCCGTGCGGCCTGGCGGGAGACCATCAGGCCCTCCCGCTGTCCACGTCGGCGCCGGTGAGCAGGCCCGGATGGACCCCGAGGCCCATCGAGGCGTCGATGACGGCGCCGTGCAGGGCCGCCGCGTGCTCGCCCGCCAGCCACCACACCTGCTCGGCGATCTCCCGCGCTTCGATCATGCGGCCGCGCGGCAGCCGCGCGGTGAGGCCGGAACGCTCCTCGGGCGAAAGCCCGTCCAGGGTGCTGGCCTTGAACATCGTGGTCTCCACGGCCCCGGGGCACAGGGCGAAGACCTGCACCGGGGTGTGCACCAGCTCGGCCGCGAGGTGCCGGGTCAGGTAGGTGAGGGCCGCCTTGCTCATGCCGTCGGCGGGGTGGAAGCCGGGGAACTGGAAGATCCCGCCGCCCACGCTGGAGATGTTGATGATCTTCCCGTAGCCGCGCTCCAGCATGCCCGGCAGGAGCTGCTCGCTGAGCCAGAGCGGGCCCACCGCGTTGATCTGGAAGAAGGCCGACGCCTTGTCCCGCCGCGGCCCGTCGCTGTACCGGTCGATGGTCTTGGAGCCGACGGCCGCGTTGTTCACCAGCACGTCCACCGGGCCCGGCAGCCGCTCGACCAGCTGCTCGTGGTCCTCCCAGTCGCCCTGGCTGAAGGGGAACGCCTCCACCTTGGCGCGACCGGTGAGCGCCAGCTCCTGCACCAGCTCCTCGGCCCGCTCCCGGCCGTTGCGGTACGTGAACCAGACCGTCCAGTCCTCTTCCGCCGCGAACCTCTCCACACAGGCCCGGCCGATTCCCCCCGAGCCTCCGGTGACGAGCACACTTCGAGCCATCGATGCTTCCCCTTGACGATCAAGAATGACCGAGAGCCGCCGCCGCGTCCGCAGCAGCGCAGTCGGAGCATTTGTCGCACAGGGGGGTGTCGAACTCTTGCGATCCGGCTGGAAGTTGGCTGGAGGAACGGCCGAGGTCCTGCGGCGTCGCAGGTCGCAGGGGGTGCCTCGGCTCCCGGTCGGACGACGGTGGCCCGATTCCTTCTAGCGTTCCTGAGAGCGTCCGCGAGCGCCCCCGAGCCTTCGTGAGCGGACCGCACCGTGGAAAGAGAGAAGCCCGGCCGGGAGGACCCGGCCGGGCGGCGTGAAGGAACCGGTGGGGATCAGGCCAGGTCGGCCGCTTCCACTTCCTCCCGGGTGATGCCCAGCAGGTAGAGCACCGCGTCCAGGAACGGCACGTTCACCGCGGTGTGGGCGGCCTCGCGGACCACCGGCTTGGCGTTGAAGGCCACGCCCAGCCCGGCGGCGTTCAGCATGTCCAGGTCGTTGGCGCCGTCACCGATGGCCACCGTCTGGGCCAGCGGCACACCCGCCTCGGCGGCGAAGCGGCGCAGCAGACGGGCCTTGCCCGCCCGGTCCACGATCTCGCCGGTGACCTTGCCGGTCAGTTTCCCGTCGACGATCTCCAGGGTGTTCGCCGAGGCGAAGTCGAGGCCCAGCCGCTCGCGCAGGTCGTCCGTGACCTGCGTGAAGCCGCCCGAGACCACGCCCACCTGGTAGCCCAGCATCTTCAGGGTCCGGATCAGGGTGCGGGCCCCGGGGGTCAGCCGCACCTCGGAGCGGACCTTGTCCACCACCGACGCGTCCAGCCCCGCGAGCAGCGCCACCCGGGCGTGCAGGGACTGCTCGAAGTCCAGCTCCCCGCGCATGGCCCGCTCGGTCACCTCGGCGACCTCGGCCTCGCAGCCCGCGTGGGCGGCGAAGAGCTCGATGACCTCGTCCTGGATCAGGGTCGAGTCCACGTCCATCACCACCAGCCGCTGCGCCCGGCGGTGCAGGCCCGCCGACACCACGGCCACGTCGACGCCGATCTGCGCGGCGGTGGTGGCGAGGGCGGTGCGCAGCGGCTCGGTCTCGGCACCGGAGACGGCGAACTCGACCGCCGTCACCGGATACTTCGCGAGCCGGAAGATGCGGTCGATGTTGCCGCCGGTCCCGGTGATCCGGGCGGCGATGGTGGCCGTGGACTCCGCGGTGAGCGGGTGCCCGAGGACGGTGACGTGGGAACGGCCGCTGCCGCGCGGCCGGTTGTCACCGGTACCGGAGAGGATCTCCGCCTGGAGCTTGAGCGACTCGGCCCAGCTGTGGACGGTGGCCCGCAGCTCGCCCTCGGAGCCGGCGGCGGGCTTGGTGACGAGAACGCACAGGACGATGCGGCCGCGGGTGACGACCTGCTCGATGTCGACGACATCGACGGAGTAGGCGGCGAGGGTGTCGAACAGCCCGGCGGTGATCCCGGGACGGTCCTTGCCGAAGATCTTGACGAGGAGGGTGGGGACGTCGGAGGTCTGCGAAGCGCTCATGGTGCCCTCACCGTATCTTCCCCACCCGCCGCACCGGACCCCCGTCCCACTTCCTGAACGCGCCGGGCCGCTTCCCGCCGCGCCGAGCGCCACAGGCCGGCCCCGAGGGCCCCGGGGCTCCCCGCCTCCGCGGCCCCAGCGCGGACGGTCCGGCGGGTGGGGCCGGTGTGCGGGGCGGGGCGGGAGCCCGGTGACGGTCACGTCCCAGGAGACCCCGGGGTCCCGGTACGGGCCGCGCCCGCCGGCCCCGGGCCGCGGCGCGGGCCACCGCGTCGGCGCGTCGGCGTCGGGTGCGGCCGGCCGGGCCGCGTCGGGGGCCGGCGGCGGCCCCGGACCGCATTACGTCCCCTCGGCGAATGCGGGGCGCATCCGGTGACCCCCGATCGCTACCGAGCGGTAATCCGCGGGACGTCCGTCCGGAAGCCGGGCCGAGAAGTCCCCTATCTCACTCTCCGGGTGGCTTTCGACCCCGTCAACGGGCCTACGGGGACGCCCTCGCAAGGCCCCGATTCCACATGTGGCCGCAGGCCTGAAATAGTTCCCCCGGATGTTCGCCATCCCTAGACTCCCTGGCATCAGGGGGATTCTCGGGGGAACTAAGTGGGGCTGGAGTGCCGGAACTCGTACTGGAATTGAATGGAAGGACCTGGACGCTCGATCCGTCCAGGTCGTACTCGCTGGGGCGCGATCCCCAGGGAGACGTGGTGATCGATGACGCCCGGGTGTCGTGGCGGCACGCCACCATCACCTGGAACGGCCGGGGTTGGGTCGTCGAGGACCACGGCAGCACCAACGGCACCTACGTGCACGGTGCGCGGGTCCAGCAGACCGAACTGGTGCCCGGCACGCCGGTCCACCTCGGCAACGCGACCGACGGGCCGCGGCTGAATCCGACCGCTGCCGCCGCACAGCAGCAGGTGCAGCAGCCCGCCTACCAGGCCCCGGTCGCCCAGCAGCAGGCCCCGGCCTACCAGGCTCCGGTCCAGCAGCAGGCCTGGGACCAGCAGCAGCACCAGGCTCAGCAGCACCAACCGCAGCACCAGCAGCCGCCGCAGCACCACCAGCAGCCGCAGCACCAGCAGCCGTACGTACCGCAGCAGCAGGGTGGTCCGGCGCAGTCCGCAGCCCCGGCCGCCCACGGCGGGGACCGCAGCCCGACGACGTTCCACCAGATCGCCGTCGGCCACGTCATGCGCATCGGCCGTGCCCTGGAGAACGAGCTCGTCGTCTCCGACCTCCAGGTCTCCCGCCACCACGCGGAGTTCCGCTCCACCGGCGGACGCTTCGAGATCCACGACCTCGGCAGCCACAACGGCACCTACGTCAACGGTCAGCCGCTGCCCAAGTCCGGCAGCACCCTGCTCGGCCCCAACGACATCGTCGGCGTCGGCCACTCCACCTTCCGGATCGTCGGCGACCGCCTCGAAGAGTTCGTCGACACCGGTGACGTCTCCTTCTCGGCCCGCCACCTCACGGTCACGGTCGACGGCGGCAAGCAGATCCTCAAGGACGTCACCTTCGGCGTCCCGGAGAAGTCGCTGATCGGCGTCATCGGCCCCTCCGGCTCGGGCAAGTCGACCCTGCTGAAGGCGCTGACCGGCTACCGGCCCGCCAACGAGGGCGACGTCCTCTACGACAACCGCAACCTGTACAAGCAGTTCGCGGAGCTCCGCCAGCGCATCGGCCTGGTCCCGCAGGACGACATCCTGCACAAGGAGCTGAAGGTCAGCACCGCCCTGAAGTACGCGGCCAAGCTCCGCTTCCCGGGCGACACCGCCGAGTCCGAGCGCGCCGCCCGCATCGACGAGGTGCTGCGCGAGCTCAAGCTCGACATCCACAAGGACAAGAAGATCACCTCGCTCTCGGGTGGTCAGCGCAAGCGCGTGTCCGTGGCCCTGGAGCTGCTCACCAAGCCGTCGCTGATCTTCCTGGACGAGCCGACCTCCGGCCTCGACCCGGGCATGGACCGCGACGTCATGCAGCTGCTGCGCGGCCTCGCCGACGACGGCCGCACCGTCCTCGTCGTCACCCACTCCGTCGCCGAGCTGTCGCTCTGCGACAAGCTGCTGGTCATGGCGCCGGGCGGATCCGTCGCCTACTTCGGCCCGCCGGACGAGGCGCTGAACTTCTTCGGCTACACCACCTGGGCCGACGTCTTCTCCGCCTTCGAGAACTACCGCGACTACGACTGGGCCGGCCGCTGGAAGGGCTCGCAGCACTACCAGCTCTACGCCGCCGACCTCGACGCGGTCGCCCCGCAGCAGGTCGCCATGCCGCCGCAGCAGATGATCCCGCCGAAGCCGCAGGGCTGGGGATCGCAGCTGTGGACGCTGATGCGCCGCTACGTCTCGGTGATCGCCTCCGACAAGGGCTTCCTCGCCCTGATGCTGCTGCTGCCCGCCGTCCTGGGCGTCGTCTCCATCGTGATCCCCGCGAAGTTCGGCCTGGCTCCGCCGACCCCGCCGAGCCGCTTCAACGGCGACGCCGGCACGATCATGCTGATCCTCGCGGTCGGCATGTGCTTCTCGGGCGCGGCCAACTCGGTCCGTGAGCTGATCAAGGAACGCGTCATCTACGAGCGTGAGCGCGCGACCGGCCTGTCCCGGTCGGCGTACCTCATGTCGAAGGTGATCGTCCTCGGCCTGATCACGGCCATCCAGGGCGTGATCATCTGCGCCATCGCCTTCACCCCGCGCAAGCTGCCGGCCGAGGGCCTGTTCATGAACCCGGCCGTCGAGCTCTGCGTCTCGGTCACCGCGCTCGGCTTCACCGCCATGATGTTCGGCCTCGTGATCTCCTCGCTGGTGAAGACCGCCGAGAAGACCATGCCGCTGCTCGTCATGTTCGCGATCGTCCAGGTCGTCTTCACCGGCATCCTGTTCCAGCTGTACGACAAGATCGGCCTGGAGCAGTTCGCCTACCTGATGCCCTCCCGCTGGGCCATCGGCGCCGCCGGCACCACCCTGAACCTGGGCAAGCTCATGGCGCCGTGGGACCCGCAGAACCCCACCAACACCGACCCGCTGTGGGACCACACCACCGGCCAGTGGTTCGTGGACATCTTCGTCCTGCTGCTGCTCGGCGTGATCTGCGGCTTCGCGGTGGCCCGACTGCTGCGCCGCCACGAGCCCGAGGTCATGCGCAAGTAACGCGACCGCCGGGGGCCCACCCCGTACGCGAACGCCTCAGGGCGGCACCCGGAAGTCCGGGGGCCGCCCTGAGGCGCGTGGGGGTACGCGGTGCCTAGTAGGCGCTGTTCACGTTGTCCATCGAGCCGTAGCGGTCGGCGGCGTAGTTGCACGCGGCGACGATGTTCGCCACCGGGTCGTACAGGTCGAACTTGGTGCCCTTGACGTGGTACGCCGCGAAGGTCGGCTGGATGACCTGGAGCAGGCCCTTCGACGGGATGCCGTTCTGGGCGTTGATGTCCCAGTTGTTGATCGCGCGGGGGTTGCCGCTCGACTCGCGCATGATGTTGCGGTGGATACCGGCGTAGGTACCCGGGATGTTCTCCTTCTTCATGATGAAGAGGGCTTCCTTGATCCAGCCGTCCAGGTTGTTCGCGAAGATCGGGGTGCGGGCCGCGGAACGGCTCGCCGCCGCCTTCTGCTCGCGGTCCTTCTTCGCCTGCGCCTCGGCCTTCGCCTTCGCCGCGTCCTTGGCCGCCTGGTCGGCGACGAGGTGCTGCGCGTTGAGGTTCTGCTTCACCGACTGGGTCCAGGCCACGGGGGCCACGGATACGACCGTCTCCGGCCGCGCCTGGACGCCGCCGTCACCGGCACCGGCCGGGACGAGGGAGAAGGCGACGGCGGCGGCGCCGAGCGTGGCGACACCGGCGAGGGAGAGCTTGTGTGCCTTCGTCAGACGACTGTGACCGGGAGTGCTGGAAGCAGACATGGCGGGGCAACCTCTCGACGGGGGCACCCCGTGGGAATCAAGGGGCGGTGGCCGCAGGACAACGCCGCGAGGATCCGGGATCCGGCGGCGCTGGGCGACGTCGACATTCTTAGCGGCGGCAAAATCGCCTGGCAAAGGTGTGACGTACGATCCCGCTTAGTGGATCAGCCCCGTCGGCCGGAGCCCCGATGCGGCCCGCGGTGCACGTCACGCCAGCACTGACAGCGTCTTTATGTGTCCACTAGGCGGCTTCGTAAGTGATGTGCGTCCTATGCGCGGGCTCACACCGGCCACACGGTGACCTCACCCAGAGTTGCATCAGCAATGCATGGTGTGACCGAGGTCCGCCTTGAGGACGGGAAGGACCCCGGCAGCCTCCTCCTCCGGGTGGACGGGCGGCCCCCTCACCCCCGACCCCCGACTGACCGGCTCCGGCCCCGGTCCTACGCCCGAAGCCCGATCCCGCAGGTCAGGGCCGCCGGTACGGTGACCCCATGCACAACGGACCCCGCTCGGGACTGGCGGCCGTCAGCAGCGCGCTGCTCGCCATGAGCCGCCGCCTGGAGGTCCACGACGTCCTGCGGACGATCGTCGCCTCCGCCCGGGAACTGCTGGACGCCGAGTACGCGGCCCTGGGCGTCCCGGACGACCACGGCGGCTTCGCCCAGTTCGTCGTGGACGGCATCAGCGAGGAACAGTGGCGCCGCATCGGCCCGCTGCCCCGCCAGCACGGCATCCTCGCTGCGATGCTTCACCAGGAGGAGCCGGAGCGGTTCGCCGACGTGCGCGAGGACCCGCGTTTCGGGGGCTGGCCCGCCGCCCACCCCGACATGTCCGACTTCCTCGGCCTGCCCATCCGGGACGGGGAGGAGACCCTCGGCGCCCTCTTCCTCGCGAACAAACGCGGCGGGAGCGGCTCCGGCGGCTTCACCGACGAGGACGAGGAACTCCTCTCCCTCCTCGCCCAGCACGCCGCCATAGCCCTCACCAACGCCCGCCTCTACGAGCGCAGCCGCGAGCTGACCATCGCCGAGGAGCGCTCGCGCCTCGCCCACGAGCTGCACGACGCCGTCAGCCAGAAGCTGTTCTCCCTGCGCCTGACCGCCCAGGCCGCCGCCGCCCTCGTCGACCGCGACCCCGCCCGCGCCAAGGGGGAACTCCAGGAGGTCGCCGCACTGGCCGCGGAGGCCGCCGACGAGCTGCGCGCCGCCGTCACCGAGCTGCGGCCCACCGCCCTGGACGAGGACGGCCTCGTCGCCACCCTGCGCAACCACGTCCGTGTCCTGGACCGCGCCCACACCGCCGCCGTCACCTTCACCTGTGACGGCGTACGGGCGCTGCCCGCGTCCCAGGAGGAAGCGCTCCTGCGCGTCGCCCAGGAGGCCCTCCACAACGCCCTGCGCCACTCCGGCGCCGACCGCGTCGAGGTCACCCTCGCCCGCACCCCCGCCGGCGGCGCCCTGCTGCGCGTGCGCGACTGGGGCCGGGGGTTCTCCCCGCCCACCGTCCGCAAGGCGGGCCGCCACCTCGGGCTGGTCTCCATGCGGGACCGCGCGAGCGGGGCCGGAGGCCGCCTCGACGTCCGTTCGGAGCCCGGTCGGGGCACCACGATCGAGATGGAGGTACCCGGTGGCTGAGGTCTCCGGCCCCCGCCGCGTCCGCGTCCTGCTGGTCGACGACCACCAGGTGGTCCGCCGCGGCCTGCGCACCTTCCTGGAGGTCCAGGAGGACATCGAGGTGGTCGGCGAGGCCGCCGACGGCGAGGAGGGCATCGCCCGCGCCGAGGAGCTGCGGCCCGACGTGATCCTGATGGACGTCAAGATGCCGGGCACCGACGGCATCGAGGCCCTGCGCAGACTGCGCGGGCTCGCGAACCCGGCACGGGTCCTGATCGTCACCAGCTTCACGGAACAGCGGACCGTGGTCCCCGCCCTGCGGGCCGGCGCCGCCGGGTACCTCTACAAGGACATCGACCCCGACGCGCTCGCCGGAGCCATCCGCTCCGTCCACGCGGGCCACGTCCTGCTCCAGCCGGAGGTGGCCGAGGCCCTGCTCGCCGCCCAGGACGACCGGCCCGCCGCGGCGGGCCGCCCGGGCGCGCTGACCGACCGCGAGCGGGAGGTCCTCGGCCTGATCGCGGACGGCCGCTCCAACCGCGAGATCGCCAGGGCGCTCGTCCTCTCCGAGAAGACGGTCAAGACGCACGTGTCGAACATCCTGATGAAACTGGACCTCTCCGACCGGACGCAGGCGGCGCTGTGGGCGGTCAGACACGGCCTCGCGGACTGACCGGAACGACAATCCCTTCAAGGGAGATTCATACGGTCGGGTGTATGTAGCCCACATGGCGTATCCCCACGGTCGGGGGCGCCGTTCTCCAGCACGTGCCGCGACGGCTGGTCGCGGCAGACGCACTGGAGGACGAGAACGTGAAGAACTTCAAGAGGGCCGCAGCCGCCACCATGATCGCGGGCGGCCTCGTCGCCGCCGGCGCCGGTGTCTCCTCGGCGCACGGCGGTGCGTCCGCGGAGGGCGAGGCCCTGAACTCGCCCGGCGTGGCCTCCGGGAACCTGCTCCAGGTCCCCGTGCACGTCCCCGTGAACGTGGTCGGCAACAGCGTCAACGTGATCGGCCTGCTCAACCCCGCCTTCGGCAACACCGGCGTCAACGCCTGACGTACCCGGCCGGCTCCCGCACCCCCCGCGTGCCGGCGGCCGCACCCCGCAGGCACGGCCCCGCTTCCCCCCTTCTCCCCGGGAAGCGGGGCCGTGCCGTACCCCGGCCCCGCTTCCCGGCCCGCACGCACCCCGGCCCGCGACCCAGGCCCGCACCCCGGCCTGCACGCACCCTGGCCCGGGACCCCGGCCCGCACCCGGCCCGCTCGCGCCAGGCCCGCGACCCCGGCCCGCTCGCGCCCGGCCCGCGAGCATCCGGGGCCGCCGGGTCCTACTGCTGCTCGACCGCCGCGTTGTACGCCGCGACCAGCGCCCGCCGGGCCACCCGCTCCACCGGCCGCAGCGCCTCGGCCCGCGCCGCCATCTCCGAGGCGGCCACCGCACCGCCGTGCCCGTTCTCGTACGCCAGCGACACCATCAGATCCACCCGCTGCGCCAGCGCCAGCACCCGTACCGCCCGCGCCGGGTACCCGGGAGCCAGCGCGTCACGGCCCGCATCCGCCCGCGCCCGGTACGCCGACAGCGCCGCCTGCGCCACCGGACCCGACCCCGCCACGTCCAGCCGGGTCAGCACCACCGTCGCCTCGCGCAGCGCCTCCGCCAGCTCCCGCTCCGCCTCCCCGAGCGAGGGCACGTCCGCCGGCGGGGCCTCCCGCACCGGCAGGCACTGCCACAGCACCGAGACGTGCACGTCACCGGCCGGGCCCGCCTCCGTCACCTCCGGCACCAGACCCAGCGCCGCACCCACGCACACCACGGCCTCCTCGGCCTCCAGCGCCCGCGCGTTGAACTCCGGCGGGCCGCTCAGCCCCAGCGGATGCCCCGGCGCCGGCAGCGCCACCCGCAGCCCGCTCACCCCCAGCGCACGCAGCCGCCCGAGCGCCAGCGTGAGCCCGACCGGCCCCGCCTCCCCCGGCAGCCCGGCCACCCGGTGCACGGCGTCCTCGCCCACGATCGACAGCGCGGCCTCGTCGGGCGAGACCAGACCGGCCAGCAGAGCGTTCCCCCAGGCGGCCAGCCGCCCTGAACGTGGTTCGAAAAGCATCCCCCCACTCTACGGATCCGGCGCCGGACCCGGCCTGGCGCCCGTAGCCCTCCGAGAGTGGCGTAGGTTTTCCCCTGGGGCCGCGCCTACAGGCGCGCACAGAGAACCGTGACTGCAAGGGGTGACAACACGCTCATGAGCGATGTTCTGGAGCTGGTGGACGTATCCGTGGTCCGCGAGGGCCGGGCTCTGGTGGACCAGGTCTCCTGGTCGGTGAAGGAGGGGGAGCGCTGGGTCATCCTCGGCCCCAACGGCGCCGGCAAGACCACGCTGCTGAACCTCGCCTCCAGCTACCTCTTCCCCACCAAGGGCTCCGCCACCATCCTCGGCAGCACCCTCGGCAAGCCCGGCGCCGACGTGTTCGAGCTGCGCCCGCGCATCGGCGTCGCCGGCATCGCGCTGGCCGACAAGCTCCCCAAGCGGCAGACCGTCCTGCAGACCGTGCTCACCGCCGCCTACGGCATGACCGCGACCTGGCAGGAGGAGTACGAGGACGTCGACGAGCAGCGCGCCCGCGCCTTCCTCGACCGCCTCGGCATGAGCGACTACCTCGACCGGAAGTTCGGGACCCTCTCCGAGGGCGAGCGCAAGCGCACCCTGATCGCCCGCGCCCTGATGACCGACCCCGAGCTGCTCCTCCTCGACGAGCCCGCCGCGGGCCTGGACCTCGGAGGCCGCGAGGACCTCGTACGCCGCCTCGGCCGCCTCGCCCGCGACCCGATGGCCCCGTCGATGGTCATGGTCACGCACCACGTCGAGGAGATCGCCCCCGGCTTCACGCACGTCCTGATGATCCGCCAGGGCAAGGTCGTCACCGCCGGTCCCATCGACCTGGAACTGACCTCGCGCAACCTCTCCCTCTGCTTCGGCCTCCCGCTGGTCGTCGAGCGCAACGACCACGACCGCTGGACCGCCCAGGGCCTGCCCCTGCGCTAGGCGCTCCCGAGCCCCGGTCCGCCGCAGGGCCGGGGCGCGTGCCCGCGCTCGCGCCCTGTCCGGACCGCACCCACCCGACCTACCATGACGATGTGAACATCGACGCGTGGGTGTGGTGGCTCATCGGCGCGGCCGGACTGGGCATCCCGCTCGTCCTGACCGCACTGCCGGAGTTCGGCATGTTCGCCGTCGGCGCCCTCGCGGCCGCCGGTACGGCGGCCCTCGGCGGGGGAGTGGTGGCACAGGTCCTGGTCTTCGTCATCGTGTCGGTCGCGCTGATCGCCGTCGTCCGGCCGATCGCCAACCGCCACCGGGACCAGCGGCCCCAACACCGCAGCGGAATCGAGGCGTTGAAGGGCAGATCCGCCCTCGTCCTCGAACGCGTCGACGGCAGCGGCGGCCGGATCAAGCTCGCGGGCGAGGTCTGGTCCGCCCGCACCCTGGACGTCGACAGCAGTTTCGAACCGGGTCAGTCCGTCGACGTCGTCGACATCGACGGGGCGACCGCGGTCGTCATGTGAGCAAGCAGCCCACCCGCGGCCCCGGGGTCTGCGAGACTCCGCTGAACGGGGCAGCACAGACAGCCGGAAGGGCACGGGGAACCGCATGCAACCGATCATCATCGTCCTGATCATCCTGGTGGTTCTGGTCTTCATCGCCCTGGTCAAGACGATCCAGGTGATCCCGCAGGCCAGCGCAGCCATCGTCGAGCGGTTCGGCCGCTACACCCGCACCCTCAACGCGGGCCTCAACATCGTCGTCCCGTTCATCGACTCGATCCGCAACCGGATCGACCTCCGCGAGCAGGTCGTCCCCTTCCCGCCGCAGCCGGTCATCACCCAGGACAACCTGGTCGTCAACATCGACACCGTCATCTACTACCAGGTGACCGACGCCCGCGCCGCGACGTACGAGGTGGCCAGCTACATCCAGGCCATCGAGCAGCTCACCGTCACCACCCTGCGCAACATCATCGGCGGCATGGACCTGGAGCGGACGCTGACCTCCCGCGAGGAAATCAACGCCGCCCTGCGCGGAGTCCTCGACGAGGCCACAGGCAAGTGGGGCATCCGCGTCAACCGCGTCGAGCTCAAGGCGATCGAGCCGCCGACCTCCATCCAGGACTCGATGGAGAAGCAGATGCGCGCCGACCGCGACAAGCGCGCCGCGATCCTCCAGGCCGAAGGTGTCCGCCAGTCCGAGATCCTGCGAGCCGAGGGCGAGAAGCAGTCCTCCATCCTCCGCGCCGAAGGTGAGGCCAAGGCCGCCGCACTGAAGGCCGAGGGCGAGGCCCAGGCCATCCGTACGGTCTTCGAGTCCATCCACGCCGGCGACGCCGACCAGAAGCTCCTCGCCTACCAGTACCTCCAGATGCTCCCGAAGATCGCCGAGGGCGACGCCAACAAGCTCTGGATCGTGCCCAGCGAGATCGGCGACGCCCTCAAGGGCCTCTCGGGGGCCATGGGCAACTTCGGCCCCCTGGGCGGCGGTTCGGGCGGCTTCAACCCCCAGGCCCCCGGCAAGGGCGCCCCCGAGGCCGACAGCGTCAAGGAGCGCCGGGAACAGCCCCCCATCGACTGAGGCGCCCTCCCCTCGTGCATGATCGGTGAGGCCCCTCGACCTTCATGGCGGGGAGGCGACTCACTCACGCAAAGGGGATGGCTCCGTCCATGTCTCCGCTCTCAGCGTCCTTCTGGGACTCCCTCGCGGTCCTCGCCGCCGGAATCGGCGCCGGCACCATCAACACCATCGTCGGTTCCGGCACCCTGATCACCTTCCCGGTGCTGCTCGCCACCGGACTGCCCCCGGTCACCGCGAACGTCTCCAACACCCTCGGCCTGGTGCCCGGTTCCCTCAGCGGGGCCTTCGGCTACCGCAAGGAGCTCCGGGGCCAGCGCGCCCGCGTCCTGCGCCTCGGCGCGGTCTCCCTCGTCGGCGGCCTCGCGGGTGCGATCCTGCTCCTCAACCTGCCGTCGGACTCCTTCGACACGATCGTGCCCGTCCTCATCGGCCTGGCACTCGTCCTCGTCGTCCTCCAGCCCCGCCTCGCCGCAGCCGTGCGCCGCCGCCAGGAAGCCGCCGGCGGCGACACCGCCCACCCCGACGGCGGCCCGGCCCTCATGACCGGAATGCTGCTCGCCAGCGCCTACGGGGGCTACTTCGGCGCCGCGCAGGGCGTCCTCTACCTCGGGCTGATGGGCCTCTTCCTCCACGACGACCTGCAACGGATCAACGCCGTCAAGAACGTCGTGGCCGCCCTCGTCAACGGCATCGCGGCCGTCTTCTTCCTCTTCGTCGCCGAGTTCGACTGGACGGCCGTGGTCCTCATCGCCGTCGGCTCCACCATCGGCGGCCAGATCGGCGCCAAGGTCGGCCGGCGCCTCCCGCCGACCGTCCTGCGCGGAGTCATCGTGACGGTCGGGATCCTCGCGATCGTCCAGCTCCTCCTCCGCTGAACGGCGTACGAGGAGTACGCCGCCCAGCGGACGAGTGGCTCAGGCGCTACGCCCGAGCCACTCGGGCAGCCCGTCCTGCCCGCCCACCCCGAGGGCCAGCAGCATCGCGTCGGCAGGAGACGGGACGAAGGGCTTGCGCAGCAACGGCATCCCCGCCTCCTCAGGAGTCCGCGCCGCCTTGCGGTGGTTGTCCTCGGCGCAGGAGGCCACCGTGTTCAGCCAGGTGTCCCCACCGCCCTGCGCCCTCGGCAGTACGTGGTCCACGGTCGTCGCGCGCTTCCCGCAGTACGCGCACCGGTGTTGGTCCCGGACCAACACCCCCCTCCGTGACCAGGGAGCATGTCTTCGGAAGGGCACCCGCACATACCTGCACAACCGGATAACCCGCGGCATCGGCAACTCCATGGTGGCCGCACGCACACGCAGCTCGGGATGCGACTGTTCGACCACGGCCTTGTCCTGGAGCACCAGGACCACGGCCCGGTTCAGCGTCACCGTCGACAACGGCTCGAAGCTCGCGTTCAGCACCAGCGTGTCCCGCATCTCGCCCACCTCCCGTGTGCAGGCCCGCGACCACCCCGGCGGCAGGGCCCGCAACCACTCTGGCCGCGCGCGCCACGCGGGACAACGCAATAAAAATGCCCGGTCCTGGCCGTCTTTAGACCAGGACCGGGCGAACACGCGGAGAACGATCAGCGCAACGGAGCCTCGTACTCACCGATCAGCTGGGCGCGACCCAGCGCGTGGAAGCGCAGATGGAAACCGACGACCGCCGGGGACGAGTCCTCGTCCGGCCCGAGCTGCTCCCGGTCCACCGCGTACACGGTGAACACGTACCGGTGCCGCTCCCCGCGCGGCGGAGCCGCGCCGCCGAAGTCACGCGTGCCGTAGTCGTTCCGCGCGTGCACCGCACCCTCGGGCAGCCCGGCGAAGTCCCCGCTCCCCGCACCGGCCGGCAGCTCGGTCACCGAGACCGGCAGGTCGAAGAGCACCCAGTGCCAGAACCCGCTGCCCGTCGGGGCGTCCGGGTCGAAGCAGGTCACCGCGAAGCTCTTCGTCCCCTCGGGGAAGCCCTCCCACCGCAGCTGCGGCGAGACGTTCTTGCCCGTCAGCACCTGGGCCGCGTGCAGATCGGCCCCCTGTGCGACGTCGTCGCTCGTCACCGTGAAGGAAGGAACCTCCGGGTGGAAAGCGTGCGGAAGGGGAGCCCTGTTCTGTTCGGCCACTGCTGTACCTCCTGAGGGGAAACGCGTACGGGCGTACGGGCCCGAGCCTAGAACCAGTTGCGCTGCGAACCGACCGACGCGATCCACTGGTTCAGGTACGCGGCCCAGTCCGTTCCCTCGTACGACTGCAGACCCACCTGGAAGCAGCGGTAGGTGTCACTGCCCTCACTGAACAGGCCCGGCTTCTTGTCCATCTCCAGCACGACGTCCATCTCACGGCCGTCCGAGACGAAGGTCAGCTCCACCTGGTTCAGACCGCGGTACTGCGACGGCGGCAGGAACTCGATCTCCTGGTAGAACGGCAGAGTCTGCCGGGTGCCGCGGATGTGCCCGCGCTCCATGTCCGCGCTGCGGAACGAGAAGCCCAGCTGCCGGAAGGCGTCGAGGATCGCCTGCTGCGCCGGCACCGGGTGCACGTTGATCGGGTCGAGGTCGCCCGCGTCCACCGCGCGCGCGATCTCCAGCTCGGTGCTGACCCCGATGCTCATCCCGTGCAGGTGCTGACCCCCGAAGTGGGTGATCGGCGTCTCCGCCGGGATCTCCAGCCCGAACGGCACCACGTGCAGCGCGCCGGCCTGCACCTGGAAGGCACCGCCGAGACGCTGCTTGGTGAAGACGACGTCCTGCTTGTACTCGTGGTCGCCGCCCTCCACCTCCACGCGCGCCTGGAGGCCGACGGACAGCCCCTCGATCTGCTGCTCCACGGCCCCGCCCTGGATCCGGACCTCGCCCTGCACGATCCCACCCGGCACGACGTTCGGCTCGGTGATGATCGTGTCCACCGAAGCACCACCGGCACCCAGGCTCGCGAACAGCTTCCTGAACCCCATGCTCAATCTCCCCTGATACGGATCTAAGGATCTGGCGACTACGTCGCGCCTACCCCTTACCAACGCGGAACCTTAGGCCCCGGTTGCACGGGGGCCCGTTCCACTACGCTCGACCGGATGAGCGCGCGCCCCGACCGTACGCCCCTGGCCCGGCCCTTCTTCGACCGGCCGGTCCTCACCGTGGCCCCCGACCTGCTGGGCCGCGTCCTCGTCCGCCGCACGCCGGACGGCCCCGTGGAACTGCGCATCACGGAGGTCGAGGCCTACGAGGGCACGACCGACCCCGGCTCCCACGCCTACCGCGGCCGCACCGCCCGCAACGCGTCCATGTTCGGCCCACCCGGACACGCGTACGTCTACTTCATCTATGGCATGTGGTTCAGCCTCAACCTGGTGTGTGGCCCGCCCGGCCACGCGAGCGGTGTCCTGCTGCGCGCCGGGGAGGTCACGGTGGGCGCCGACCTCGCAGCCAAACGTCGACTTTCCGCCAGAACCTCCCGAGAACTGGCCAAGGGCCCGGCCCGTCTGGCCACGGCCCTCGATGTCGACCGCTCCCTCGACGGTACGGACCTCTGCGCCGGCCCCGATTCCCCCCTGTCCCTCCTCACCGGCAACGCCACCCCGCCCGACCTGGTGAGCAACGGACCCCGCACGGGGGTCGGGGGTGCGGGGGCCGCACACCCCTACCGCTACTGGATCACCGGCGACCCTACGGTGAGCCCCTACCGCCCTCACGCACCACGCCGCCGAGCAACTTGACTCGGCCGTGACGGACGCCTAACGTAGCCCGAGCCGCTTGAACGGGGTACTGCCTTCGCAGACCCCCAGAGTGGCGAAACCACTACCTACGACTTACCCCTGGCGGGGGCCCATTCGGCATGCCCGAATTCCCTGCCCGCCGGCTCGATTATGAGCCGGAAGGGGAAAGCGCTAACGTAGCGGAGCGCCGAAAGGCACAGACCCTCCAACGGTCACCGAATTCAAATCCAGAACCGGAAACGGCGCGGAAATGATCTGGTAAGGTTGGAATCGCCGGAAAGGGAAAACGTGAAAGCGAAGAACCTGGAAAGCGAAGCGCGAAAGACTCTGATAGAGTCGGAAACGCAAGAACAGAACGAAAGCCCGGAGGAAAGCCCCAGTAAGTGTTACTGAGGGTGAGTACAAAGTAAGCGTCCGTTCCTTGAGAACTCAACAGCGTGCCAAAAATCAACGCCAGAAGTTGATACCCCGTCCACTTCGGTGGATGAGGTTCCTTTGAAAAAGTCCTGCTTCGGCAGGCAACCAAACACAGCGAGGACGTTGTGGCGCGTCGGTCATATTCCGACATGACGTGCCCGCTCTAAGTGTGTGTTGACCCGATTACGGGTA